>CAZGWV010000014.1:19768-22293 GCA_964529555.1 uncultured Rhizobium sp. | reverse complement strand
TCATCGCCCAGCGTCTCGCGCACCTTGCCCGTGCGGCGGAATTCCTGGTGCTGTTCGGCGACAAGCTCCATCTCGGCGACGGCCTCGATGCGCTTGGAAATCGCGCGCACCGGCGTGTTCGCGACAATGCCGATCGTATCCAGCAGGAGGCTGACCTTCGGCGCCTCGGCCTTCGATTCCGCAATCGCGCGATCGAGAATGCGCGATAGCATGACGGTGGCGTAGCCCATCAGGGCGGCGACGACGTCCTTCATCTCCTGATCGAGCCCTTCAACGGGGCGCTTCACGCCAACCTCGAAGTCGTAATGGTCGATCAGCGTCTCGTAGTGCTTGTTTGAGACCAGCGCGCCGGACTTCACCATGCGCTCCAGCCAATCGTCGCCCTCGAGCATCGGCACGTCCGGGAAGCCCATCTCTTCCGTCAGGATCACGAGCAGTTCGGGAAATGCCTTCGACAGTGACCATTCGACGGCGCGATGGATGGCGTTTTCTTCCTCGGTCTGGTGCGTGTGGAAGGGCTGCACCGGATCGACGACATAATGGCTCATCACGCCTGCGCAGTAGGCGGCGTGCTTCCAGTCCTGTTGTTCAAGTGCGCGGACGGTGCGGCGATACCATTCACGCGCAGCTTGCGGGGCGCCGCCCCAGTCGCCATCGCGCACATGGAGGACGTGGTTCTTGAAGTCCTTGAACACAGCGTCGGGCGCCTTGGCGCCTTCGAGATAGGCGTCGCGATGCTTGAGGAAGGCATTGCGCCAGCCTTCGGCGTTGTCGTCCTTCAGATGCTCGAGCGCGAGCACGGCAAGGCGATGGTGGTTGCTGCGGCAAACCGAATCCAGGACCAGCCGGTAGCAGACCGACATAACGCTCTCCACGCCAAGTGTGCCGGAGAGTCGAGGTTATTTGGGTTAGCGAGAGGTTAAACGGCGGACAATTGGCAGCTCTCGCCGTCTGACGCGAGCCTTGTCTCTGCTGCCCGCGCCCCCAATGCAAGCAGCACAGCAGATAGGACAGACCCTCGCAATTGCGGTGGGCGCGGGCGACGACGGCGTCGCCGGTTGCGTTCGGGGCTTTGCCCGGCGACGCCCTCCTCTTCGGAAATCGCAGCGGCCCCGCCGCAATAACTCGCTGCATCTGCAACTGAATAATTTGCAGCACGCCTCTGGTGTGGCGGCCTGACGCACCCATTTCCCGCCTGCGGGCACGCGCTCGCAGGGGTTGGGGATCAACCGAAAAGGGGACAGTGCATGCAAGCCTACATTCTTCTCGACCGCTCTGGATCGATGCAGTCCCTTTGGGTGGAAGCGCTTTCCTCCGTCAATGCGTTCGCAAAGGAACTCGCCAACAAGACAGATGGCCCGGCCGTAGATAGTCACGTCACGCTCGCCGTCTTCGACAGCCAGGAGGGCCTGAAATTCGACGTCCTGCGGCGCAAGCAGCCTGCCCTTCACTGGGAGACGGTGACCGACAAGGAAGCCAGCCCGCGCGGCATGACGCCGTTGCTCGACGCCATGGTGCGCATCATCGCACTCGCCGAAGCGGACAATCCCGACAAGGCAGTGATCGTGGTGATGACCGATGGCGAGGAAAACGCCTCGCAGGAAGTGAAGCGCGAAGGCGTCAAGGTTGCGCTCGACCGTGCGAAGGCGCGCGGCTGGGAAGTCGTCTTCCTCGGCGCGAACTTCGATAACATCTCGGACGCCTCGTCCGTCGGTGTTCAGTATGGCCAGCAGATGGCCATGTCCGTCGGCACGATGGACCGCTCGCTCGCAAGCCTTGCGCGCAAATCCCGCGCCTACGCAGCTGCCGCACCTGGCGCCGCGCCGATCGAGTTCAACGAGCAAGATCGCGAAATCGCCAAGGAAGCCAACGTCAAGAACAAGGCGTAGACGTCGGGGAGTAGGGAGTTGGGAATGGGGAGTAGCGATCCCCTGGTCAACTCCCTATTCGCTACCCTCGGCGCACAGCTCTCAATGCCGGAAGTGGCGCATGCCGGTGAAGACCATGGCGAGGTCGGCGTCATCAGCCGCTTTGATGACTTCGTCGTCGCGCACAGAGCCGCCGGGCTGGATCACAGCCGTGGCGCCAGCCTGCGCCGCCTGCAGAAGGCCGTCGGCAAACGGGAAAAACGCATCCGACGCACAGGCCGAGCCGATCGTCTCGGGGTCCGCCTGCCCCGCGGCATGAGCGGCATCCTCCGCCTTGCGGCGTGCGATGCGGGCGCTATCGATGCGGCTCATCTGCCCTGCCCCGATACCGACCGTGGCGCCGTTCTTGGCATAGATGATGGCGTTGGACTTGGTGTGCTTGCAGACCTTGAAAGCGAACAGCATGTCCGCGATTTCCTGCGGGCTGGGCTGGCGCTTGGTCACCACTTTCAGGTCCGCCTGCGTGATACGGCCGATGTCGCGATCCTGCACCAGCAGGCCGCCGGCAACCGTGCGCACCGTTACGCCCGCTTGCGCCGGATCGGGCACGCCATCGGTGAGCAGGAGGCGCAGGTTCTTCTTCTTCGCAAACACTGC
>CAZGWV010000014.1:0-19668 GCA_964529555.1 uncultured Rhizobium sp. | reverse complement strand
CGGGCACGCCATCGGTGAGCAGGAGGCGCAGGTTCTTCTTCTTCGCAAACACTGCGAGCGCCGCCTCATCCGCGCCGGGCGCGATGACGACTTCGGTAAAGATTTCCGTGATCGCCTCGGCGGTCGGTCCATCGAGCGGCACGTTGACTGCGATGATGCCGCCAAACGCGGACGTTGAATCGCACGCCAGCGCGCGGCGATAGGCTTCCGTCACAGTTGCGCCCGTGGCCACGCCGCAGGGGTTCGCATGCTTGATGATGGCGACAGCGGGCGAGATTTTCGCATCGAACTCGGCGACGAGTTCGTAGGCGGCGTCCGTATCGTTGATATTGTTGTAGCTGAGTTCCTTGCCCTGCACCTGGCGCGCCGTCAGCACGCCCGCGCGCTTGTCGGGGCTTGCATAGACCACCGCCTTCTGGTGCGGGTTCTCGCCATAGCGCAGCGTCTGCTGAAGCTTGCCGCCGAAGGCCCGCCATTCACCGGCGTCCTCATTCAGCTGCTTCCAGTACCATTCCGAAATCGCGGCGTCGTAGGCGGCCGTGCGCGCATATGTTTTCGCCGCAAGGCGCCGGCGCAGGTTCAACGAAACGCCGCCCGCTTCGATCTCCGCGAGCGCTGCATCCACATCCGCGCCATCGGTGCAAACCGCGACGAAGTCCGCATTCTTGGACGCCGCACGCAGCATGGCCGGACCGCCTATGTCGATGTTCTCGATACAGTCATCGAAGCCCGCGCCCGCCTGCACGGTTGCCTCGAAAGGATAAAGATTGATCCAGACCAGATCGATCGGCTCGATGCCGTGATCGGTTGCATCTTTCGTATGCGTGGCAAGGTCGCGGCGATAGAGCAGACCGCCATGCACCTTGGGATGCAGCGTCTTCACGCGGCCATCCATCATCTCTGGAAAGTCTGTCAGGTCCGACACGTCGCGCACCTTGAGACCTGCTTCCTTCAACGCCTTCGACGTACCGCCGGTGGACACCAGATCGACGCCAAGCGCCGCCAGCTTCCGCGCCCGCTCGACCAGTCCCGTCTTGTCGGAGACCGAGATCAGCGCCCGCCTGACCGCGACGCGATCGGGCACGTTTTTGGGGGCGGCTTTTGGGGGCGACATGAGGCGGCTCCAGCGCTGGCTGGGCGCCCGATAGCATCATCGCGCGAGTCTTAAAACCTTCATCCTTGCCGCATCGCGGACAGGGCCTACCGGCTCATCTCGAAGACCTGCCAATCGAGCTGTGCGCCGAACGATTCCCACGCATTCTCAAGGCCCGTCGCCTCGATAATGCTCCACAGACGGCGAAGTTTCGGCGGCTCTCCCGCCACGAGGAAAACCGCCGTCCCCCGGTCAATCGAGAGGTCGCTGGCCTCGAGTGTGACGCCGCTGGCCGCTACGGCCTCAAGCGTCCACTCGATGAGAGCGTCCTGGCGGTCGGCGTCGCAGTACGATTCGCCGGTAAAGGTGAGCAAACGCATTTCCATAGTGAGGAGATGGCGCGCCCCGGCGAACTATCAATACCCCGACCGGAAACCCGGCTAGTGCACGTTCATTGCCGGCTCGCCCCACGCATCTTCCGTGAAGATTTCCGGCGCCAGCGCCTTCATCATCGACAGGGACGCATGCGGGTCGCGGCGGGCGGCATAGGAGACAATTGCATCGAGCCGCGCCTGAACCTCCGCAATCGGCGGCGATCCGGTGTTGGCGACTTCGAGCACGCCATCGACCGACGTGTCGCGCACCTGCTCGCGATCGTAGAACACCGTCTCGGTCAGCTTTTCGCCCGGCCGCGGGCCGGTGACGCGCACGAGAATGTCCTGTCCGGGCGTGAGACCCTTGAGGCGGATCATCTTCTCGGCCAACTCCGCGATGCGCACCGGCTCGCCCATGTCGAGGACGAAAAGCACGGCTTCGGGCGAATCCGTGGTCGTCGATATGGCCGACGCTTGCAACACGAGAGCGGACGCTTCTTCGACGCTCATAAAGTAGCGCGTCATGTCGGGGTGGGTGACGGTGACGGGGCCGCCCTCGGCGATCTGGCGCTCGAACAGCGGCGCGACCGAGCCCTTCGAGCCCAGCACATTGCCGAACCGGACCAGCGAGAAGCGCGTCTGCGGCGCCGTCGGCGCGAAGGCCTGGATGAACAGTTCGGCCGCGCGCTTGGTGGCGCCCATCACATTGGTGGGGTTCACCGCCTTGTCGGTCGAGATGAAGGTGAAAGCTTTCACATTGAGCGCGGCGGCAATGGTCGCGCAGCGGCGCGCGCCGAGCACATTGGTGAGAATCGCCTCGTTGGGATTCAGCTCCATCAGCGGCACATGCTTGAGAGCCGCCGCGTGGATCACCAGATCCGGCGCCGCCTCGCGCATCGCCTGCTCTAGCCGAATCTCGTCACGCACGTCGCCGATCACCATGCGGCGCACGACGTTCGGATAGGCGCGCGAAAGCTCCTGGTCGATTTCGAAGACGTTGAACTCGGAGGAATCAAAAATCGTCAGCTCCGACGGGCCGAGCGCCGCGCACTGGCGCGCAAGCTCGCCGCCGATCGTGCCGCCGCCGCCCGTGATGAACACGCGCGCGCCCGACACCAGTTCGGCCACCGGCGCCATATCCAGCCGGCGCTCCGGGCGCGCAAGAAGGTCCGCGGGACGGATCGGCTCCAGCATCGCCTTCGCGCCAATGCGCAGCAGCGTGGCCTTGCGCGCCGAGGCGACTGCGAGCGCAGCTTCCATCGTGCGCCGGTCTTCGGGCGGGGCAGCGATGGCGATCCACGGCAGTTCGCCGAAGCGGGCGGTATAATGATCGAACAGGGTCGCGAGATGATCCATGCCTCCCATCACCTGCACGCCCTCGATGTCGCGGCCAAAATGCTGCCCGGACGTTTCGACGATGCCGATGGCGCGGATCGGCGGGCCTGACGGCGCCTTGCGCGCAGCGTGCAGCGCGGCGGCGACATGGCTGGCGGGTCCGACGACCAGCGCACGCGGCGCATAGGGCGGCTCGCGCCGGATAATGGCGATCAGGTCACCCGTCGCCCGTCCGCGCGCCCACAGGCGCACGATCATCAGCATGGCGAGCCAGATCGGCACCTGCAGGTAGATGCCGGAAAGCGGATAGTCCTCCAGCGTCTTTGCGAGGATCAGGATCGGTAGCGACATCAGGTGCGCAAGCGCGATTGCCTGGAAGATACGCACCACGTCGCGCAGGGACGTGTGACGCCAGACCTGACGGTGGACGCCGCGGAGCCACATCGAGAATGCAGCGGCAACGCCAAAAGCAATGGCGACAAAGAGATCGAGCCACGATGGCGCGCCCTGCCCAGAGAAGGTGTAGACGATCTGCGGGGCCACATACATCGCGATAACGCCGGTCACGACGTCGTAGCCGAAACACATGGCCTTCGCTTCGATTGCCGCCCGACGAGCGGAATTCTCTACGCTGCTCACACACTACTCCCCCTGGACTCCAGGCTCGATTCTGGAGAGCGCCCACCGGACCCGGTTGAGCGCCTGAGAACCATCTGCCCCAGGATCGGCGGTCCCCCTGATCACCAGTTGCTGCGACTTACGCGCAGTCTCACCTCCCCAATAGCGCGAATTCTCAACGGAAAGCAAAGCCTCACTTCTGAACCGCCAGACCCGCTGGCGACGCGACAGCCCTAGGAATACAGTCCTATTGTCCGGCCCTTCAAGCACTTGCACGCCCGGATGCAGGTGAAACCGGATTTCGTAAGGCACGGGACCGCCCGGTATCCCTTGTGGCGCTTCGGACATGGGGCGCGAAAGACTGTCTTCCCCGGTGATCCTCGCGCCGTTCATCGCGACATAGAGGCGGCGGCGATAGATCAGGCCGTGCCGTACGCGCCAGCCCGCGTGCTGGCCTTCCAGCAGGAACTGCTCGCCCTCCTCCATCCGGCGCACGGCAAGCTGGGCCGGACCTTCGGGCGCACGAACGCCCGTTGCGGGATCGAGCGGGAATACCGCAGAGTCTTCGTCCGTGAGGCACAGAACGGAATGCGCCGCCGTGCGCCGCGCCGCATCGCGCAACACCGGCTCGAACTCGGGATTGGAGCCGCACGATGTAATCAGCCGTTCGGGCCCGTCGTCGATGGTGACCCCCAGCGCGCCGGCATGGGCGCGGGCGCCATGCGGCCGTTCAGGGCCACCACCGGCGTCGACATAGACGGTGAGGTCTTCCGCCTGGATGCGCTGGAAGGCCGACAGGCGCGCGAAGGCGAATTTGGAATTGACCGCGCCATGCGGCCGCAGCGCCGCCCTGGCCAGTCCATCGCGGGCATCGCCGCCGCCATTGGCCGGCAGCAGTCCGCCATCCGCCGTCTGGAAGAAGCTCAACATGGCGGCCATGCGCGGCTGCAGCCGCGAGAGGAAGGCCGGCGCACTCATGCCGAGGCGCAGCATCAGGTCTTCGACAGCCTGTATATCCAGCAGCGCGTGAGCCAATTGCTCCGGGCTACGGCTGACATGGCCGCCATCGGGCAGGATCTGCGCGGCGCACTCGGCCTCAAGCATCGCGAGGCCCGCGTCCATCGCCTTGCGCCCGTCTTCCGTCGCCGCACCCGCCAGCGCCAGCGCAACCGCAATGCGGAAGCGCGAGACGGGATCGGTCTCTTCAGCCGCGGAATACTGCAGATGCCGCACATGACGGCCAAGCGATTCCAGCAGGTGGACGCGATCCTCGCCCTCCATGCGCGAGAACAGCCACGGCCCCGCCGACAGGAGGTTTATCACCCGATCCGCCGTGACGCTGAGCCGCCAGGCGAAGTCGTCCCACTTGCCGTAAGCCTCCACCCAGGAAGCCACCAACGCACATGCGCGCGCTTCCCCCTCGGAGCCTATGGCAGCAAGATCGCGTAACCAGTGGAAGCGATGAATGCGGTCGGCGAAGTGCAGAGAGGGAAAATCAGGCCCCCATGGAGAGTGTCCCGCCGGCGTTTCGATGCTGGCGTGACCGAACTTCCAGCGCCCCTGCAGGATCTGCTCGCCGCGCGCGCGATTGAGCGGACGGTTATCGGTCGGCAGCGCCGTTATGCCCGATGGCCCCGGCCCGGAAATGCGCAGGCGGTGCACGGGCGAGACATTGATCGACGCGCCGGTCTTCCCGGTCAGCTCCGCCCACTGGGCGCGATCGGCCTCGGCAGCGTCGCTGGATGATGGAGGGCCCGCCGGCGCCATCTCTACCGCCCTCACCCGCCCGCGCGAAGAGCGGCGATGGCGTCGGCATAGCCCGCACGGCCGCGACCGAACACCGCCGAGCCGGCGACAAGCGCGTTGGCGCCGGCGGAAATCACCGCGCCCGCATTCGAGGGCACGACGCCGCCATCGACTTCAAGAAGGGTGGAAAGCCCGGCGCGGTCGATCTTCTTGCGGATCGCCTCGATCTTGCGCAACTGGCTATCGATGAACTTCTGCCCGCCAAAGCCGGGGTTCACGCTCATTACCAGGATCAGGTCGAGTTCTTCGAGCACGGGGTCGAGCACATCGGCTGGCGTCGATGGATTGAGGGCCGCCCCGGTCTTCTTGCCGAGCTTGCGGATCACCTGCAGCGTGCGGTGGAAGTGCGGCCCAGCCTCGGGGTGAGCGGTGATGATATCGGCGCCGGCAGCCGCGAAGGCTTCGAGATAGGCGTCGACCGGCGAGATCATCAGGTGAACGTCGAATGGTTTCTTCGTGTGCGGACGCAGCTTCTCGATGACGCCGGGACCGATCGATATGTTGGGCACGAAATGGCCGTCCATGACGTCGACATGGATCATGTCGGCGCCAGCCGCATCGACAGCCCGGATTTCTTCGCCCAGCGCCGCAAAATCGGCAGCCAGGATCGATGGCGAGATCAGCACGTTCGACATGGGTCCGGCCTAGCAGCGCGCATGGGGCGGTGCAACCTTGGCGGGATAGACGCTGGCTTATTCCGGCAACGAGGCCGGCAACGGGTTCAGGAATAGCCGATCGAGGCGTTCTGGGGGATCACGCGCGCGCGTTGGCCGTACTCGATCACTACGGGCGTGCCGTCGGGGATCGTATAGGCGCCCGGCTGCTCGACCGAAACGAGTTCGCCGGTAAGCAGGCGGATTGTGTAGGCGAATTCACTGATATCGGCGCGGCCGATCCCGGCGGCATGGACGCCGACTATGCGGCCTTCCTCGACACGGGTGACCATGCCGACCGGAGCGCTGGCGTCATAGGTCTTGGCGCCAAGGCCGCTGGCGCAGCCGGCAAGAACGGTCGCAAGGACGACGAACGCGGCAGCGAAGGCCTTCTGCGGCTTGGCCAGCAGCGGCGCTTTGAGCGTATCGACGGGGTGAAGCTCCTGCGGGGCCATCCAGTAGTCTCCGAAAGCGGCCCGACCGGCAGCTCACATGCAAGGTTGTAGCAGGTCCGTCTGAACCGCCGCTGAACTCCTGCTGGTGAATCGCGAGCATTTGCATGGCCGGATTGTGTCAGCGGCAGCTAGACGCCAGTGCTGTAACCCAGGGATGGTGATCGCGTCAGGTGCGTTCAAGCCGCGCAACGAAAAATACGTCGCTGCGTGTCTGCGGCGCATCGGCCGCAAAGGCGGCCGGCGCGGTGAGCAGGTCGCCCTCGGGCGTTAACGAATGCTCGAAGCCCGGCGCCTCGCCCACGCCGATCGGACGGCGCTTCCACGCGCCGCTGGCGACCGCCGCCTCGATGATCTCGCGCCCCTCCTCGGGAGATGGGGTGCATACGGAGTAGACCAGTATGCCGCCCGGATTGAGCATTTCTGCGGCAGCATCGACCAGCGCCCGCTGGACCTGCGGATAGCGCGCAAGATCCTTCGGATCGCGCCGCCAGACGCCCTCGGGATGGCGGCGGATGACGCCAAGCGCCGAGCATGGCGCATCCAGCAATACCGCATCCAGCAATGCCGGTGGCCGCCATGTGCGCGCGTCCGCCTGCACCACATCCACTGCGAGCCCCGTGCGCGCCGCATTCTCGCGCAACCGCACGATACGCTGGGCCGACATCTCGACGGCGGACAGGCGCGCGCCGCCCGCTGCCAGCTGCATGGATTTTCCGCCGGGGGCCGCGCAAAGGTCGGCAACGACCAAGCCAGCAACATCGCCAAGCATCCTGACCGGCAGGCTGGCGGCGGCATCCTGCACCCACCACGCGCCCTCGGCGAACCCCGGCAGTTCAGCCAGAGCGACGCCCGCCGGCAGGCGGATCGAGCCATTCGGCAGCAGTTCGGCGCCAAGCTTCTCAGCCCAGCCCGTAGCATCCGATGTATCGCGCAGGGTCAGATCGATCGCGGGTTCTTCAAGCTGGAGCCGCGCCATCGCCCCTGCCCGCTCCGCGCCCAGCGCCGATTTGAGTTTTGCCGAAAGCCAATCCGGCCAGACAGCTTCGACAGGAGATTGTTCGAACGCATCGGCTTCGCGTGCGGCTCGGCGCAATACGGCGTTGACCAGCCCGCCGCCGCGGCGGGCGATGTCCCAGTGGGCCGCAGCTTCAACCGTTGCCGAAACGGCGGCGTGCTCGGCCACCTTCATCAGCCAGAGCTGGGCAGCGCCCGCCCGCAGCAGCGCAAGCACCGGCGGTTCGATCTCCGGCAGCGGCCGCTGCACCATGCCGCCAAGCGCCCAGTCTATGCGGCCGACAGCCCGCAGCGTGGCGCCGGCCATCGCGCGCGCAAACCCGCGATCCGCGCCTTCCAGCAACCGGAAAGCCGGGCTCGACCCCATGGCCGTTTCGAGATCCTCGCCCCTGGTCATCGCAGCCCAGACAAGCTGCGCCGCCGCGAGCCGGCTTTGCCAGCCTGCCGCTTCGGGTTTTGCCCTGTAGTTGGATGCGCGCGCCATGTGGCGGATCCATTAGGGGACGCGCCGGCTTTGGGGAAGGACTATTGGCCGAACAGCTTCTGCGGAGCCCCCCAGCAGGCCCGCGGACCTCAGCCCTGCCCTTCGACGCCGCCGAAGGTCGCGCCACTGCCTTCCTCGTCGACAATCACCACGAGGGGATTGTGGGGATCGACATGCTCCGCCCCCTGCTGGTCGGGTCCGAACAGGTCGAGCTGGTTGGGATCGGGCGAACGCTTGCGTTTCTTCGGAGCAACACCGCGCCTTCTGAAGTAGAGATCGTCGGTGTGATCTTCGGCGGGTTGCGCAGGCTCAGGTTTCGCCTTGATCTTCCGCGTCTTCGCCTTCACCGCAGCGTCGAGCTTCCAGTAGGCGACGGCGATCACCAGATGGCCCTTGGCGTCTTCGTAAAGCTGCACGAAGCCGCGCGAGATGCCCGCCTCGGCCTTGCCCTGGATCGCCTCACGCTCGGCCGGCTGGGGCCGCAGCCAGTCCGATACCAGCGTCACCGGCCCATTCGCCAACGCGCGCGCTTCAGCGATCGTGCGGGCGCCGCGCTCGGTTTCGAGGGCTTCGCGGGCGTTGGCGGCGATGGGATAGAGAAGCGGCATGATCCAAAGGTCTATCAGTCGATTGCGGGCTCGGAGCCAGGCGCGGCTGGATTGCCGGCACGCATGAGCCGTGCCGCGCCCAGCCGGGCAAACGACAGCGTCACCGCCTTGCGCCGGGCAGCATTGAGCGGGACAGGCGCACACTCGCGCAGGAACGCGCCCCCAAAACCGTCGCAGACCATGAGGCCGGCCTCGTCGGGGATATGCTCCTGCGGGAAATCGCAATCGACCGCGAAATAGAAGCGGTCGCAATAAGGCGCGTATTCGGGCCATTTCTGGTCAGTGCGGAAATCCTGGAGACAGGACTTGACCTCGACGATCACGATCTCGCCCTTGGCGCCCACCGCCATCACATCAGCGCGGCGTCCGTTGGCGAGCGTCACCTCGGTGAGCGAGGCCAGCCCCAGTTCGGCAAACATCCGCTGCACGCCGCGCACGATCTCCGCAGCCCGTCCGTTCGGTACAGGATCGCCAAACGTGTTCGCAACGAGAGCAACGGTCGACATCGGGCCGTGAGTTCCTGTTAGGTTCTCACTATCGCGCAGGATGCCCGCAGAGGCAAATCAGTTCGTGAAGGCCTTCTTGAACATGCCTTCCGGCAGGCTGGCGCCGCGGCTCGGGTGGATCAGGAAGTAATCCTTCCAACGGCGCTTCGGATCGATCTGGGTTGATTCGAACATGTGCGAGTTGTCGTCGTTGAGCTGCCACATACGGTAGCCGAGGCTGAGGAAGTAGTCGCGGACCTCCTCACCCGATGAGCCGAAATTGCGCTCCAGTGAGAAGGGGTGGATCTCGATCAGCAGGCTCGGCAGGTCCCGCTCGATCGTCTTCCTGCCGCCCTCGATGAAGCGGATTTCCGCACCTTCCACATCGCAGCGGATGAAATCCACGCGCGACAGCTTTTCCTTCGCCATCAGGCCATCGAGTGACACCACCGCCGTCGGCTGGTCGATGAACTCGGTGCGGTTGCCCGTTGCGAGCACTTCGTCGGACGCCGAGCCGCCGCGATCCGTGACCACGCCATAGGCCCGGCCGATATGACCAGACGTCTTCTTCGGAACCGAGAGGATCATCGTCCCTTCCGCCGAACCAATGGCGGCGTTGTGCGGGATGACGTTCTTGAGTTTGTGCCAGCGCAGCAGGCGCGCCATGATCTTGTACGAATAGTTCGATGGCTCATAGACATGCACGATGCCTTCAGGCCCGACATGCTGCGACATCAGGTAGGAGTGGCGGCCATCCGATCCGCCGAAGTGCAGGCAGACATCGCCCCTCTTCACCACTTCCTTCATGTAGGGGGCCTCGGGCTCCCATTTCCGGTCCTGCTTGTTGCGCTGATAGATGCGCACGGTGGTGGTGAGGTTGCGCAGGCTCTCGAAAGACATGGACAAAGGGCGGCACTCCAGATGCGGATGGCCGCTAGAAAGCGCTTCGCACGCGAAAAGGAAAGCCCCGAGCCTGCATTCGCATGCGCGCTGGCGTTCCTTCGCGGCCAAAGGCGCATTAAATGAAATACATGACAGACTCAGAATCAGAGACCGCGCGCACCCCGTGGGGCCTTGCACCCTCCCTCGACGATATCGCCCGCATGGCGGCCGAGGCGCTTGATACTCTGGAGGAGCCTTTCCGAACTCACGCCAGAGCCGTCGCCATCAAGGTCGAGGATTTTGCCGATGACGAGACGCTGAAATCCCTGGGGATCGAGAGCCCGTATGAGCTGTCGGGACTGTACTCGGGCGTAGCAATGACGCTGGAACAGCCCTCCGCTCCCAGTCACATACCGCCTCTGGTCTGGCTCTACCGTCTCGCCATCCTCGATGAATGGGCCGCGACGGGTGACATCACGCTCGAAGAACTCGTCGCCCACGTCGTGATTCACGAGTTCGGCCACCACTTCGGATGGTCGGACGAAGAGATCGACGCGATCAACGACGCCGATGACTGAGCCTCAGTACATCCCCGCCCGTTCGAGCTGCTCGATCAGGTCCGGCGGCACCGGCGAGACATAGGCCGACACGCCAAGGCGCTCGCGCACCGCATCTGTCGGCTCGTTCCACACATCGAGCCAGTCGACGGCCAGCAATTGCGGCGTCGCGCGGCCGTGGCGCCAGGCGCCCATCGTGATCTCCATCAGGAGCGCGAAGCCTTCGGGACGCTTGATCGCAGCCTTGGCAATGATGAAGGCCAGAAACTGCGCCGAGTAGTTGTGTCCAAACTGCGAAAGCTGGAACGCGGAGATGCCAACCTCGTGCAGCGATGTCGTGTGATAACCGCCGAGAATGTGCCAGAGATCGTGACATTGCAGGATGCGCACGTTGAGATAGTCCAGCGGCGGCGGCAGGTTGGCGAGGCCCAGCGCATCGCGGTCCAGCACTTCGAGATCGAAATTGTTGTCGATGATCTGGCGATAGAATTCATGGCCAAGCGATCCTTCGGGACAGGCGGCAAGCTGATCCATCGTGAAGCGCTCTGGCCAACCCTGCGCGACTGCAGCGGGCACGCCGGGATAGGAAAGGCTCGCTGCGCCTGCGCGCGCCTTGAAGCTGTCTTCAACATGATCGCCCAGCTTCGCCGTGCGCAGCGTGAATGTGCCGGCGTCGGTCTTCACCATGTCGTCGATGAAATCCCAGAACGGCTCCCACAGCGCAGGCGATACGGCGCCCGTCCCGCGTGTCAGATCGACGGCTGGCGCATCGTCGCCGAACCAGCCGGCGGCGGCGGCGTCATAGACATCGAGGATCAGCGCGGGCTCCACAAACCCTGCCCGCGTCAGCAGCGCCGCGAGGTCGGCGGCGGCGGCCATGTCGCCCTGCTTGGCCTTGCGCGCCAGTTCGGCAGGATCGCCAATTCCGGTTGCGACGATGGATTCGAAACGCTGCGTGATTGCGACATCCGGCATGTCAGTCTCCTCGCCTGATAACGAACGGTAGGCTCGGGATTTGCTGCGCTCAAGTTCACGCCACGGAAGCGCGGACGGGCCTACCGCCCGCCAGGCTTGCCGAGAAAATCGTCCGCCCATTGCGAGACAGCCTCGGACGCGGGCCCTCAGTTGATTCCCGCGGAAACCTGCGGCGTCTCGGGAAGATCGACAAACAGCGATTGTTCGCCCTGCATCAGCATTGCTGCGCTTGCGACAAAGGCAAGCCCGACAAACAGAACAGCCACAAACCTCGACAGGAATTTTCCGCTGGTTTCGCCGGTCATGTCCTCGATCCTGCATCAGCTGTGCCGGAACTGCCGCCCGGCTGCCGGGGAGAGGAACGGATCAGGAAGACCTTGGTTTCATGGACATCCGGCGCCTGCCGGGCGGTCCGGCCCATCCGGGCGGCATCGCACAAATGTCCCGCAATAGCGCCTGGGACCGATTTCGGGCGCCTTTTGGCATTCCGCATCGCGCTTCGAGCATGGTAAACATCCGCCAGTGGTGAACAACAAGAGTGGGTGAGGCGGGGTGATGGCGGTCAAACGGATTGTGCTGTGTATTGCAGCTGCCGGCGCGCTTGCCGGCCTTGGCGGTTGCGAGCGCGTGGCGGCCCTGGGTGAACTGGCGGGCGACGCTCTCGGCCAGATCACCGGCGGCGGCTCGGATGCGCCCCCGCTCGCAACCCTGCCCTCCGAAGAAGATCTTCTAGCCGCCGCATCGCTTGATGACCGCGCCCTGTTCGGCGCGATGGCCGCCCCCATCGACCTGCAACCGCTCAGCCTGGACGAGATGCTGCAGACGCAGAGCTTCTTTGCGGTCGGCTCCGTCATCGCCATGCCGAAGACGCAGATCACCGAGCCCGTGCTCGAGCCCGAAACCTTCTCGCTGACCGACAGCGCGCCCGCCGCCAGCAGCGCCATGAACTCTGATGCCGCGCCCGTACCGGAATCGGCAGATCTGCCGGCCGGCCCGCCCGTGATCCAGCCGCCACCTCCCGTCAGCGCGCCCGAGGCCAACCGCACGATTACCGCCGATGGCGCCCCCTCCATTCGCAAGCCCACTCCTGGGCGGCTGGGCGCCGCCAGCCCGCGCGCAGAAGTAAAGCTGCCACCGCCCGAACAGCTGCGCCAGCAGGCGCAAGTTCTGGCGCCCAAGGCGCTGCAGGACGCCGTACGCGGCAGCGGCGTGCAGCTCAACCCCGACGCGCTGCGCTCCGCCCGCGCTTCCGCCGATCAGGCGCTTCGCGCCACGACGGACAACGCGCAGAACATTGGCGATGCGATTGCCCGAAAAGCTGCCGACGCCAAGGCGCCCATTCCCAAGCCGCTACAGGTTCGCGGCCGTCTCGATGTGGACGCAGCCGTCGCCGTGCGCGAGCGCGCCGGCCGGCAACTCGAACAACTCGGCCTGTCGGGCATCGTGACGCCTGGCGAAGGCGGCCAGATGCGCATCACGCTCGGTGTAAACCCCACCCAGCTCCGTACCGGCGCGCTCAAGCTCGACAAGGTCGAGGCGATGCAGGCCCTGTTCGCGCCCGAGAAAGCCTCGAAAGCCCAGGAATGCCCAGCGCTCCCGGACACGGACGTGCTGCGCAACGATCCCGTCCTCGCCACCGAATGCGTCGTCAAGGTGCTGATGCAGACGGGCGACTATGAATACGTGGAAAAGGACTACATCTTCACCAACCAGATGCTGCGCCGCCCTTCGCAGACCGCGCCCGTCACGGCGACGGGGACGCGCCCGAACGATCCGCTGTTCGGCCTGCAATGGCACTTCCGCGACAATGGTACGGGCGCCGGACAATCCGCTGGCGGCGCCGGCTTCGGCGGTTTCTGGACGAAGGCGAAAACCACCGGCTCGCTCGATGTCGTGGTCGCCGTCGTCGATACCGGCATCCAGATGAACCACCCGGACATCAAGGGCTCGCCCAACCTCGCGCCGGGCTTCGACATGGTGTCCGACCCGCTGATGGGCAATGACGGCGATGGCCGTGACAACGACCCCAACGATCCGGGCGACAAGTGCGACCCGAACGATGCAACGACGTCGGATTCCTACCACGGCACGCACGTCGCGGGCACGGTCGGCGTCGCCTCCACCAACAACAATGCCGGCGTTGCTGGCGGCGCATGGAACGTCACTATCGTGCCGGTACGCGCGCTCGGCCGCTGCGGCGGCAAGCTGTCCGACATCAACGACGCCATCCGCTGGGCGGCAGGCACGATTCCGGGCCGCGACGCACAGGGCGCCGAGGTGTGGAACTCCAAGCCCGCCGACATCATCAACCTGTCGATCGGCCTGTTCGGCCCATGCCCCGTCTCGATGCAATCGGCGATCAACGACGCTGTTGCGGCGGGCGCCATCGTCGTCGCGGCGGCAGGCAATGCGCGCGTCGATACGCAATATTTCGCACCCGGCGGCTGCCAGAACGTGATCTCGGTTGCCGCCAACGATGCGCGCGGCGTGCTGACGCCCTACTCCAACTTCGGAGCCGGCGTGACGATCATGGCCCCCGGCGGGGACATGTCGCGCGACGATGACGGCGACGGGCGCCCGGACGGCATCCTCTCGACCAAGTTCTCGCGCAACTGTTCGGACCCGGCCAATCCCGGCTCGACCGTGTCGCAATGCTATTATGCGTTCGAGAATGGAACCTCGATGGCCGCCCCGCACGTTGCGGCGGCGCTGGCGCTGCTCAAGGCGAAATACCCCACCGCCGTGCCCTCCGAACTGCGGACGCGGCTGCTGGCGGCGACGATTCCGCGCACAAACATGCAGTGCTCCGGCTCGTGCGCGGCCTATCCGGGTTCCACGCCGATCGATGGCTCGCCTAACATGTGTTATCGCCCGTGTGGGGAACGAATGCTGAGCCTGTCGAACGCCGAGCTACCATAAGCGTTCATACGGGAGGAGGCTGCCGCAGTCGGCATATCGCTTTGCGATGGTCTGCCGCCCGGCTCCGGGGAAGATAGGGAGGCTCTATGGTTGGCGATGCTCATATGTCCGACGGGCCCGTGATCGACGTTCACGCGCCGACAGGCGCCCCCCATGACGATCTGCGCCAGCGGGTCAAGTCAGCAGCTCCTGCGGCCGGCGCCATCGGACTTGTCGGCGCCATCGTGGCCGGCGTGCTGATCGTCTCGACGCCTGCGAGCGAAGAGGCGGCTCCGCCGCCGCAGTCCAGCGCCGCTCCGCCGCCCGTGGGGCCGGGTACGCCTGCGGTCCAGCAGAACCAGACGCCCGGCGCAAGCCCGCAGCGCGTGGTCGAACTGGTCGTCAAATTCAAGGACGACGGCAAGATCAAGCCGATCCTCGACATCTTCTGGACCGACCCCGCCGCCGCGAAGACGCGCTTCGAGATCTGGAAGGCCTCGCGGCCCGAATTCGCGAACCTGAAGCTCGACCGGGTGACATATTCCAACGAGCTGGTCCTGGTGATGGCCGATGGCGTTCCCGCAGCCGAACGTTCCGCCGCCATCCGCGATATCGTGAAGGCGCTGGGCGCCGCGCCCGACATTTCCTATGCAGAACAGCAGGCCGCCCTGGCCCAGCCTGGAGGACAGTGATGAAAGCCCTGTACGTGGCCGCTGCGGTCGCCCTTGTCGCGATCTCGGCCTGCACGGAGGAAGCGCCTGTCGCGCCGGCGACCCCCGCGCCTGACGCCGCCGCGCCGCAAGAGGCGCCAAACGCGCTTCCCGCCGTGCCGACGACCAGCGCCACGATCGACTGGACCGCCGCCCGTACTGCCGCAGCGCAGCGTCCGGGCGACGTCGTGGTCCCGCAATCCGTGGGCGATGGTCCGCTGCTTGTGCCCATGCTGCTGCCCGGCGGCATCGTGCAGACACAGAGCGACCGCCCGACGCCGCCGCGCATCACGAAGGATGGGTATTACGCGACCTATCATTTGCCCCGCTACGACGTGACTGTCACAGGCTCGCAGAAGGCCTATGTCACCGGCGGGACGGCTGCGGCCGATCTCGAGACGCCGCAATTCCAGACGGTGGAGGCAGGCGCCTCGCTTACCTTCGTGCGCTATGGCGCAAGCTATGATGTGGCTTTCGAATGCCGCCAGATCGATGGCCCCGAAGGCTGCATCACCGAAGCCGAGGCGGTCGAATTCGCCCAGAGCCTGTTTGTCGCCCAGTCGCAATAGGCAGGACCGGCATGCAATCGCCGGCGGAGGGTCGCCGGATACAGGGAACGAGCCCGGATAGCGGGCGGGGAGTGGTGGTGATGAAACGGTCGGGTCTTCGATTTGGATCTTCACGCATGGGCGCAGCAGCCCTTGCCGGCGTCATGCTGCTCGGCGCCTGCGATAGTGGAAGCGTCCTTCTCTGGCCGTGGGTCGAGATCGCCGCAAAGGAACAGACGGTTCCCGCCGATCCCAACGCACCGCCGCGCTCCTCACCGCCGCCGCCGATGGTTCCCGATGGCGATGGCTCCAGTCCCGCGCCTCCGGGATCGGGCACTTTCCCGAATCCGAACGCCAACACCGGCGCGCCC
The DNA here is from genome assembly GCA_964529555.1 of uncultured Rhizobium sp. Taxonomy (GTDB): domain Bacteria; phylum Pseudomonadota; class Alphaproteobacteria; order Caulobacterales; family Hyphomonadaceae; genus UBA7672. The sequence goes on along the minus strand of CAZGWV010000014.1, from coordinate 3,802 downwards.
GAAGACGGCACGCCGTTCACCGACGGCCAGCCCGAGAACCCGTCGGTCGATACGGGCGATGACGCGCCGCTCGAAAGCGCCGAGACGGGCCAGCCGCTGCCTCCGCTTCCCGTGCCGGTCGAGGAGGCAACCAACACGCCCCAGCCCGAGGCGCCCGTCGAAACACCCACGACGCCGACCACGCCCGAGCCCGTGACGCCGTCCTTCTATTTCTTCCGCGCCGGCAATCTCGCACCCGCAAGCGGCACGGGATCGACCGAAATGGCGGTGCTCGTTCCCGACATGCTGTTCCCGATCAAGAGCGCGCCTGCCGTCGCGCAGACGCAAGTCTATCGCTGGGGCGGCGGCGTCAAAGGCGGCGACCAGTGCGACGTGCGCAACTTCACGGCCCCGTGGCGCGACAATTATTGCGAGAGCCGCACGACAACCAACAAGACGCCCTGGTGCTCCAAGACCGGCGTCCATCTCGGCCAGGACATCCGCGTCGGCACGCCCGATGGCTGCAAGGCCGAACGCTCGACTAAAGCCGCCGATCGCACGCGCTATGAAGTGGTCGCTGTGGAGGACGGCTACATCTCCAACGTGGGCAGCTATTCCGTGACGCTGCACGCCGACAGCGGCGGCCGCATCTATCGCTACCTCCACCTCAACATGGCCAAGCTGAAGGTCGCCACCAACCAGACGATCAAGAAGGGCGACGTGATCGGCTACGTCTCGAACGATTTCGGCGGCACGCCGACGACGCTGCATCTGCACTTCGAGATCAAGCTGAACACCGCCGCGAATGGCTGGCAATATGCCCCGCCCTACGCCTCGTTGCTGGAGGCCTACAAGCGCCGCGAAAACAATCCAGGCGCGCAGGTGGCCGACGACTTCGTCGTGGCGAGCACGCCGGGATAGCGCGAGGGCGAGATCGTGGAAATAAAGCTCGATCCTGCCCGCCGCGCCCGCGCGATTGGCAGCCTGCAAGCTCACTTCTCGCGCGAGTTCGACGAATGCCTGAGCGAGTTCCGCGCCGAGGCGATCATCGACCTGATGCTGAAAACGCCAGGCCCCGACATCTACGATCAGGCCGTGCAGGATGTGCGTAGTCACCTGCAAGGCAAGCTCGATGACCTTGAAGGCGAAGTATTCGCCGACGCGAGTTGAGGCTGGCGCGCCATGGCCTTCCCCCGTGGCCCCGAACGTGCTTGGAACGCTTCGGAAAAGCTACGGAGACGATGAATGGCGCAGCTGGCGCTCGTGCGGCACGGACAGAGCCAGTGGAACCTGGAAGACAGGTTCACGGGTTGGTGGGATGTTGATCTGACCCCCGTTGGCGAAGGCGAGGCGAAAGCCTCGGGTCAGCTCCTGAAAGACACCGGCATCGACTTCGTCCGCGCCTACACATCCGTCCAGAAGCGCGCCATCCGCACGCTCTATCTGGCGCTGGGCGAGATGGACCGGCTGTGGCTGCCCGTCACGAAGGATTGGCATCTCAACGAGCGCCACTATGGCGGCCTCACCGGGCTCAACAAGAAAGAGACGGCGGCCAAGCATGGCGACGATCAGGTGAAGATCTGGCGCCGTTCGTTCGACATTCCGCCGCCGGACATGGTCGCGGGCGGGGAGTTCGACCTCTCGAAGGACCGCCGCTATCAGGGCCTCGCCATTCCCAACACCGAGAGCCTCAAGACGACGCTCGACCGTGTCCTGCCCTACTGGGACAGCGAAATCGCGCCGAAGTTGAAAGCTGGCGAGAACATCGTGATCGCCGCTCACGGCAACAGCCTGCGCGCGATCGTGAAACACCTGTTCGCGGTTCCCGACAGCGAGATCACCGAAGTCGAAATCCCGACCGGCAACCCGCTGCTGATCGATCTCGACGCTTCGCTCAAAGTGAAATCGGCGCGCTATCTCGACACGGCGCGCGCCAAGCCGCTGCCGCTGGTGTGAGCGCGCACGCATCCGATCTGGACTACATGGCGCGCGCGCTCGAACTTGCACGCGCGCAGCTGGGCCGGACGGCGCCCAATCCCGCCGTCGGTTGCGTGATCGTTGTCGATGACCGGATCGTCGGCGAAGGCGCAACCGGAAGCGGCGGCCGGCCGCATGCCGAAGAGATCGCGCTGCAGGCGGCGGGCGATCTTGCTCGCGGCGCTACCGCCTATGTCACGCTGGAACCCTGCAGCGAACGCTCGAACGGCGATCCGTCCTGCTCGGAGCGCCTGCTTGCGGCAGGGGTTGCACGCATGGTGATCGCCTGCCCCGACCCTCACCCCAAAGGGGCGCACGGCGCAGAGCGCATCGGCGCTGCTGGCGTCAGCGTCACATCAGGCGTGATGCAAGCCGAAGCCGAACGCCTCAACGCGGGCTTCTTCAAGCTGGTGGCGACAGGCCGCCCGTGGCTCGCTGTCGACGGCGACGCTTCAAGTTACGACGCCGAGTTCGATCTTCTCCGTAACGAGAGTTACGAGCAGGCGCTTGACCGTCTCGGCAAGGCGGGCGTCACACGGGTCTTCGTGCGTTCGGGAACCGCTCTTGCCGCACAGCTCAAGGCGCGCAGGCTTGTCGATGAAGACTGGACGAGCGCACACACCGAATAGAGGTCTCGCCGGAGTGGCAGCCGGAATGAAAAACGGGCCGGCGGTTAAGCCGACCCGTTTCAGTTGATTGCGAATGGCGCCGCCGCGTGGGCGACCCGTCGCGCCAGCCTTAGAGAGGCTGGATTTGCGTGGCGGCCATTTTGCCCGAGCGCTTGTCTTTTTCCAGCTCGAAGCTGACGCGCTGGCCCTCCTGAAGGCCGGCGAGACCTGCGCGCTGAACGGCGGAGATGTGGACGAACACGTCCGCGCCGCCTTGCTCAGGCTGGATGAAGCCGAAGCCCTTTTGCTCGTTGAACCACTTAACGGTGCCGGTAGCCATGTAGAACTAGTCTTTCGATAGGCATCTGAGGGACCGGGGGGGCCCGCAGAAGGATTAAAGGGCGCTTGCAGCCGCGCCCCAGGGGCCGTCAAAACTGGACTGTGCGGTAGGCCAGATCCGGAGCTCAATCCGGCGGATGAACCGCCTCAAGAGCAAGGAGAGCAACCGAACCTGTTCAGAATTCGACGCCTCTCATATCGCATAACTGGGGGTGCTTGAAAAGCGGCGCCCCCGCGCGTGAACTAGAGTTTAGCCAGCCGGTAGGGCACAGCAGAGCGCTGCGGCGCCTTATTGTTTGTCGCGATCATGCCTAACTGAGACCCATGACCAGACCCGTATCCCTCGCGCATCGTTCCGTGATTTCGGTTAGCGGCGCCGACGCCGAAACCTTCCTGAACGCCATCGTCACGGCCTCGACCGCGGGGCTGCGCGCGGGCGAGTTCCGCTATGGCGGCCTCCTGACACCGCAGGGCAAGCTGATCGCCGACATGCTGCTGATGCGTGATGAGGACGCGATCCTGATCGACTGCGCGGAGACAGCCGCTGCGGCGGTGGCGAAGCGGCTGACGATGATGAAGCTGCGTGCCGCCGTCTCGATCAGCCTGCGCGACGATCTCGGTGTTATCGCATTCGACGGCTTGCCCGATCCACGATCCTCCCTCGCGCCCGCGCGCCGCATCGGCCCGAGCCAACCTGCGGGAGATATGAATGCCTATCACGCCGCGCGAATTGAAGCCGGCCTGCCCGAGCAAGGCTTTGACTTCGGGTCGGAGGAAGTCTTCCCCGCCGACATCAACATGGACCTCGTCGGCGGCGTCGATTTCAAGAAGGGCTGCTTCGTCGGGCAGGAAGTCGTCTCACGCATGAAGCGGCGGGGCACGGCGCGGCGGCGGACGCT
>CAZGWV010000013.1:27227-51003 GCA_964529555.1 uncultured Rhizobium sp. | reverse complement strand
GGGTTGAGAGGGCGGTGCTTGCGGCTCCTGGGTTCCCGCTCTTCCCCCCGGACAGCGCTGCGCGCTTCCGGGGTTCGGCGGGAATGACGGTATGGGCGCGCATTCATCCGTCGTTCATCTGATCTGCGCTTCCCCAATCCCTCATATCGTAGGTGCTGGCGCGGGGCGAAAATCCCGGTAGTCTGGCGCTTCAGAACATGACTCCCTGCGGAGAAACCGCCATGAAACGCATGATCGCCGTCCTGTCGCTTAGCTTTGCGCTGGCCGCCTGTTCGAGCGGACCGACGCGGTATATTCCGGCGCTCGACAATGACGACATGGGCTATCGCGAACAGCGCATCGAGGAGCAGCGCTATCGCGTCTCCTTCCGCGCCAACCCGGACATGAAGCCTGCTCAGGTCGAGGGCATGGCCCTGCGCCGCGCAGCGGAACTGACGCTGCAGAATGGCTATCAGTGGTTCCACGTCGTCTCGCGCATGACCGACCTTGCAGGGGGCAGCCAATCGGGCGGCGGGCCGACGATCGGCCTCGGCGGCAGTTCGGGCTCTTTCGGATCGAGCGTGGGCCTTGGGCTCGGCTTTAACCTGGGCGGGGACTCGCGCCAGTATGAAGCCACGGTGGAGATCCTGATGGGTCGCGGCCAGAAGCCGAACGACCCGGCGGCGTATGATGCGTATTCGGTTCTCAGCCAGTATCAATGAGGCCGTGGGCTTGAGGCCCGCGCTGTAGTTACGGGATCGCGATGGTCTTTCCCGCGCTGACGCTTCTCTATGCCGCGATCACGCTGCTGAGCCTTGCCGGGCGCAGGCGATGGCCTGTGGAGGTGCTGCAGCATTTTCGTCCGCAGATGATCGTGGCGGGCGGCGTTGGCGCATTGCTGTGCCTGCTGCTTGAGCCGGCGTGGGGATGGGCGGCGATTGCGCTGGGCTTCGTGCTGATCAATGTGGCCGCCCTGCCCTTGCCGCGCTTCATAAGGGCGGACGCGGGCCTTGCCCGGCAGCCGGGGCTTACCATTGTGTGGGCCAATGTGTGGAGCAAGGACGCGCCGTTGAAGGCGACGCTGGACTGGGCCAAGACTCAGGGCGCGGATGTGATCCTGATCGGAGAGTATCCGCGCGGTATGTCGCCGGAGGATGCGCTGGCGGGGGATTATCCGCATCGTGTTGCGGGGCCGGCCCAGCCAGTTGGGCAGACATATTCCACGCGCGTGGCGGCGTTCTCGCGGGTGGCGATCAGCGGGGCGCAGGTTCATGGCGGGCCGGGGCCGAATGCGCGGTCGTTCGTAACGTTCGGTGTGGAACTGGGCGGCGAGACGCTGAGCATCATCGCGATGCATCCTGTGCCGCCTGCGAGCGCGAAGCTGACGGAGGAGCGGGATCGGCAGATCGCGCAACTCAGTCCGCTGGCGCGCGCGCCGTTCGTGATTGCGGGGGATTTCAATGCGACGCCGTGGTCGCCCGTGTTTGGCGATATACCGGGGATGCGGATTGGGGCGTATCTGTTCGGGCCTACATGGTTGAGCGGTGTGCCGCTGATCGGGTTGCCGATCGATCATCTGATGGGGTCGGCGGGGTTGCGGGTGAGCCGGTATGAGGTTGGGCCTGCGCTGGGCTCGGATCATCGGGCGGTGTTGGTGCGGGTGCATTTGCAACAGTGAGCTGAGCGTGTGGAGACAGACCCCCACCTGTCCGCCCCCTAAACGGGACGGAACCCTGAAGCGATCACTGTCCTTCAAAGTGAGGTAAGCTCTCTCAACATGGTTCCGCCCCGTTTAGGGGGCGGACAGGTGGGGGTCTCTATCGGCATCGGGATTTGCTCGGGTAGCTCGCATCCTTGAACCCCCCATGCGTGCAGCGTAGGAGACGCAGCAGGACATCACCTGACGCCGGATTCGCCTTGAAGCCTGATCTTTCCACCCGCGCGGGACTTGGCCGCGCCATCACGCTCGTGGAGTCGCGGCGGGCGGACCATCAGGCGGAGGCGCGCGAGATGCTGCGCGAGATCATGCCGCTGACGGGCAAGGCGCAGCGGATCGGCATTACGGGCGTGCCGGGGGTGGGCAAGTCGACCTTCATCGAGAGTTTCGGGACGCTGCTGACGGGGATGGGGCGCAGGGTGGCCGTGCTGGCGGTGGACCCGACTTCGCGGCGGTCTGGCGGGTCGATCCTTGGCGACAAGACGCGGATGGCGAAGCTGGCGGCGGACGAGCGCGCTTTCATCCGCCCTTCGCCGGCGGGCGAGACGCTGGGCGGGGTGTCGCGCAAGACGCGGGAGACGATGCTGCTGTGCGAGGCGGCGGGCTATGACATCATTCTGGTGGAGACGGTGGGCGTCGGACAGTCGGAGACTGTCGTGGCCGACATGGTGGACTTCTTCCTTGTGCTGATGCTGCCCAATGCGGGGGACGAGTTGCAGGGCATCAAGAAGGGCGTGCTGGAGGTCGCTGACCTGATTGCGGTCAACAAGGCGGATATCGACGAGAAGGCGGCCAAGCGGGCGGCGCGGGCTTATGGGATCGCGCTGCACATCATGGAGCAGGCGGACCCGGACTGGGCGCCGCCGGTGCATACGGTGTCGGGGTTTTCGGGGATGGGCCTGCCCGAGCTGTGGGCGGCGATCGAACTGCACCGGAAGAAGACGACGGAGTCGGGATCGCGCGCGGGGCGGCGGGCGGGACAGCAGGTGCGCTGGCTGGACGCCCTGATCCAGGACGGGCTGGCGCAGGGGTTTGCCGCGCATCCTGCGGTCGCAGGGCGGATCGTGGAGGTGCAGCGCGCGGTGGCCGAGGCAAAAATCCCGGCATCGACAGCGGCGGACGAACTGCTGGGCCTATTCTTCAAGCGATCCTGACACTCAATTCTTACCGGCCATACCGGCCTGTAATGCCGTTGGATGATTGCCCCCGCGCGCCGCTCAGGTAGATGTAGCAAGCTGGATTCGGGAGCTGCGGGCCAATGATGGGGCCGATTTTGCGCATGGTTGTGCGTCTCGCCGCGGTTTGCGCCGCCGGGATCGGGCTGGCCATGCCCGCAGCGGCCGATAGTTCCGGCAAGCCAATGACTTTTGAATGGGGCGTCACCTACGATAGCATTCCGGCGATCTTCGCCGATGGCGAGTTCACGCCGGAAACGCCGGCGGCGCTGCGCACGTTTCTCGCGCGCAACATCAACACGACGCGCGACCGGGTGATCTATTTCAACTCGCTGGGCGGCGACCTCGGCGCGGGGATGGAAGTCGGCAAGATCGTGCGGCGGGCGGAGCTGAACACGGGCGTGGCGCGCAACACGCGCGACCCGAGCCAGGCGAACACGATCGACCTCGACCACAACAGCCGCGTCTATCCGGGGCACTGCGTCTCGGCGTGCTCGCTCGCCTTTCTTGGCGGAGTGAAGCGCGAGGTGAAGCGCGGATCGATCTATGCGGTTCACCAGGTGAGTATGAACTGCGTCGACAAGGAGAAGGCGCTGTCGCGCTATCCGTGGGTCGAGCTGCCGAATGTGAACTACTGCCCGGACCTCGACCAGGCGCTGACCATGATGCAGGTCGCGAACGGGGTGGTGGTCGAGTACGTGCTGTCGATGGGCGTCGATCCGAACTTCCTTGCCGAGATGTCGAAGGCGGAGCCGGATGCGATCAACACGCTGCCGGAAGACAAGCTGCGCGACTATCGCATCACGTTCGAGTACCGCACCGAAAAGTGGGAATACCGGACGGACAATCAGGGCCAGTTGTTCCTGCAATATCTGCAGGGCGACCAGTGGCGGACGGACAAGGTCGAGATCTATTGCGACCGCACGGGAGCGCCGAGGCTGTTCCTGTGGCTGGTGCATGATGTGGCGCGTTCGAGCGGGCCGATCGACGGGGCGCGTATTGTCGAGCTGGCGAACCGGGGGCTGTCGGCGGCGTGGCAGCTCGATGCGCAGACGACGGACGGGTTTGCGGATGTGCGCTACATCACGCTGCAGCCCTACGAGATCATCCAGCCGCCGCGCCTGACGGAGCTGGGCAATATCTCGCTGACGGTGGACCTGTCGCCGCGCTTTCTCGACGTGATGGCGGGGGCGACGCGGTTCCAGATCGTGACGACGGAGCCGGACAAGAATGGCCGCGACGGGTTCAACCTCATCACGCTCAATCTCGACCGCGACAAGCTTTCCGGCATTGTGCGCTTCTGCAAATGAGCGGGGCGATGCGATGGCGGCAGGGCGGATGCCACTGTGGCGCCGTCCGCTTCGAGGTGGAGACGCCCGACGTCATCGAAGTTGAAGACTGCAATTGCAGCATCTGCGCGCGCACGGGCTTCCTGCACATCATTGTTCCGAAGGCGCGGTTTCGCCTGGCTTCGGGGACGGAGCGGATCGTGACTTACACCTTCAACACCGGCGTGGCGCGGCATCTGTTCTGCGGCGTTTGCGGGGTGAAGGCGTTCTATGTGCCGCGCTCGAACCCGGATGGGTACAGCGTGAATTTGCGCTGCCTGGATGACCCGCGCGATTTTGCGGAAGTACGGATTGTGAATTTCGATGGGCGTGGGGATTGGGAAGCTCAGGCGCAGGCTTTGGCGTGGAAGTCGAAGTGAGTGGGGCTTGAGCCCCCCTCCCCGCCCTCGTGGTTCGCCCTTCGAGACGCCGCCTGCGGCGGCTCCTCAGGGTGAGGGGACGTAGCGATGCATGCGCATCGCTACTGCTCACCATGAGGGCTCTGGCTGGCATTTGTTGAGGACCCTCATGGTGAGCAGCGGTGACGTGCGAAGCATGTCAGCGCGTCCGTCGAACCACGAGGGGCCGGGCTTGCCGCCTAGCTTCCCTGCTCTTCCGGCACACGCTCCTCGACAGGTTGTAGCAGTTGCCTTGCCTGCGCGCCCCATTTCTCGCGTTCGATGCGGCCGCGGAAGGAGATGGCGGCGTTTACCCAATCGATGTTGGGTTGGGTCCAGGCGGCGATCTGGTCGTAGTGCCAGATGCCGAGGCTGTTGAGTTTCTGTTCGAGCTTCGGGCCGATGCCGGAGATGTGCTTGAGGTCGTCGCTGCGGCCCGCGCGGGGGGCGTCGAGCAGCGCGGGCTGTTCGCCTTCGGGGAGGCGCGCGTCGCTGGCGTCGGCGGCGTCGTCCGTTTCGGGGCGGGTGACGAAGCGGGCGAGCTCCTCCTCGAGATAGCGCACGCGGCCTTCGAGATAGGTGGTGCGCCAGCGCAGGCGTTGGGCCTCGCCCGCGCGGGCTTCGGCGGCGAGCAGTTGCGCGCTGGAGGTTTCGACTTCGGTGAGCTTCGCCTCGAGAAAGCGGACGCGGGTTTCGAGGTGGCGGCGATGCCAGGCGAGCGAGCCTTCGATCAGCGGCAGGGCTTCGTCTCCGGCACGCGCGATGCCCGAGCGGGCGCGCAGGTCTTCGACTTCGGCGGCGGCTTTCGCGAGCGAGGCTTCGAGATCCGCCGCGCGCTGGCGCGCTTCGGCAACATCCGTGACGGTGGGCGGCACGGGGGGCGGGGGCTTTTTCGAGTCGACGTATCGATAGCCGAACCATCCGGCGGCGGCGCCTGCCGCCAGCCCGAGAACAAGCCAGATAAGGATTTCCATGCGCGCCTGCTCCGCCCGGAAGCGTGGTGTTATGTGTGGTGCGGGCCCGACCCGGCCGCGCCGCCGACTGGCGCATCCGGTCCCGAGACAAATCCTACACGGGCCAGCACGTCTGGCGAGAAGAATCGGTATGGTTCATCGCCGTTTACGATAGTGCCGCAGGTCTTTCAGGCGTGGGGCATTTGCGAGGTATCGATTTTCAAATCGGTTGCGAACCAGTAGAGGTTCGCCGTCACTCCTTTCAGGCGGCCGCGTGGATAATTCACCTCGAAATAGATCGCACTCGCGAAACGATTCCCCCGGCCATGCCGGCGGAACCTTCGAGCATATCTCCTCGACGGCGAACGATACGGTGAAGCTGTTGCGGTCGCTCGACCGCAAGAAGGACCGGCAGGAGACGGGGCTGTTCCTCGCCGAGGGCGCGCGTCATGCCGAGGAGGCGCTGGCGAACGGATGGTCGCCGGCCTATGCGTTCGCGAGCCAGCAGGCCGTTGAGGATCGCCCGCAGACGCGCGACCTGCTGGAGCGGATGCGCAAGGCAGGCGCGCGCGTGCTGACGGGATCGGAGAAAATCCTGGCGACGCTGTCGCGGAAGGACAATCCGCAGGCTGTGATCTCGGCGTTCAGGCAGCGCGTGAGCAATCTCGCCGACCTGCCCGCTTCGGGCGCGCGGCGGTATGTGGCGCTCTATGAGGTGCGCGATCCGGGCAATCTGGGCACGGTGATCCGCACGGCGGATGCGGCCGGGTGCGACGGCGTGATCCTGATCGGGAATACGTGCGATCCGTTTTCGGTGGAGAGCGTGCGCGCGACGATGGGCTCGCTGTTCGCGATGCGGCTGGCGGCGACGTCGTTCGCGGATTTCAGGGCGTGGTGCAGCGGGAACGATGTGCGCGTGATCGCGGCGTCGATGCGGGGCGACCATGCGCACGACAAGGCGCTCTATGGCGAGCGGAGCTGCATCCTGATGGGGAATGAGCAGGCGGGCTTGCCCGTTGAGGTGGAAGCGGCTTGCGACGAGTTGGTGCGCATTCCGATGATGGGCAAGGCGGACAGTCTCAATCTGGCGACGGCGTGCAGCGTGATGATCTACGAGGCGTGGCGTTCCTCCGGCTATCAGGGCGCGAACCGATGAGCGCTTCGGATTTCCAGCTTCTCGTCAGCGATGACTGGGGCGACTATCAGCTGCTGGACTCGGGCGACCTGCGCAAGCTGGAGCGGTTCGGCAAGGTGCGCGTGAACCGGCCCGACCCGCAGGCTTTCTGGAAGCCGAAGAATCCGGTGGCGAGCTGGAAAGCGGATGCGGTGTTCTCGGCGAAGACCGATGACGACGATCGCGGCGCGTGGACGTTCACGGGCAAGCAGCCGCCGGAGGATTGGCCGATTTCGTGGAACGGACTGCATCTCAATGCGCGGCTGGCGGCATTCCGCCATATGGGCGTGTTCCCGGAGCATTCGGTGCATTGGCGCTGGGCGATGGATCAGGTGCGGGCGGCCAAGCGGCCGGTGAAGGCGCTGAACCTGTTTGGCTATACGGGCATGATGTCTGTGGCGCTGGCGAAGGCGGGCGCGGAGGTTGTGCATCTCGATGCGTCGCCGAAGTCGATTGCGCAGGGACGGGAGAATGCGGCGCTGTCCGGCCTTGAGGGCGCGCCGATCCGGTGGATCACGGACGATGCGATGAAGTTCGTGGAGCGCGAACTGCGGCGCGGGTCGAAATACGATGTGGTCGTGCTCGATCCGCCGAAGTTCGGGCGCGGGCCGAAGAACGAGACGTGGCGCTTCGAGACGGATTTCCCGGTGCTGCTCGATCATGTGCGCGCGCTGATGAGCGACAGGCCGCTGTTCGTGATCGCGACGGTCTATGCCGTGCGGCTGAGCTATATCGCTGTCGGTCAGGCGCTGGCCGGCGCGATGGGCGGCGGGCATGTGACTGCGGGCGAGATGGCGATCCGCGAGACGGCGGGGCGGGATGTCGTGCTGCCGACCGGGCTGTTTGCGCGGTGGACGCCGTAGGGGCTCCCCTTGCCGCCCTCGTGGTTCGACGGACGTAGCGATGCATGCGCATCGCTACTGCTCACCATGAGGGCTTAGCTGGCATCGGCGATGAGGAGACGCCTCATGGTGAGCAGCGGCGACGTGCGAAGCACGTTGGCGCGTCCGTCGAACCACGAGGCGGCGGGCTCACCGCCCTACGCCTCTTTCGGCTTCCGGTTGATGCGGGTGATGACCGAGGTGAAGCTCAGCGCGGGCTTGCCGCTCGCCGTGATGAGGCCGCGGACATAGATGAGGCGGCCGCCGGCGCGGGTGACTTCGCCGGTGGCTTCCATGACGTCACCGACTTCGGCGGAGGACAGGAAGTCGCCCGAGAGGTTCACGGTGACGGACGGGCCTTGCGTGTGGTCCTCCGCGATGGCGAAGCAGGAATAATCCGCGAAGGTGAGGAAGCAGCCGCCGTGCATGAAACCGCCGCCATTCATGTGGCGCTGTTCGGCAATGAAGCGGCAGACGACGCGGCCATCGGCTTCGCGGCGGTAGTAGAAGGGGCCGACCCCGCTCTCGAAGGCGTCGTGCGGCCAGGTGCGCCAGCCCGCCCAGGGGCCGGTTTCGATCAGGATGGAGGAGGACATTAACGCATTCCAGAACGGTGATTTTCCCCGTCCCTAGCGGCGATTTCGGCCACTGTCATGCCCCGCCTTGAAACCGCGCATCTTGACTGGATTGGGGGATCGCGTATTGCCCTTCCCCTCGACTGAAGGGGTATAGCTCAGTTGGTAGAGTAGCGGTCTCCAAAACCGCGGGTCGTGGGTTCGAGTCCCTCTGCCCCTGCCAGTCGAATTTCCGAAAATCTACGCCAAACCCGGTCGCGCGCTGACGCGCTCGCGCCACGCCGCGATATTCGCGTGTTCTTCCCAGGGCTTGAACTTCACGAGGCGGCCGAAGCCCATCGAGACGTGGAGCGTGATGTCGGCGATGGTGAAGCGGTCGCCGGCGACGTAGGGCGTTTCGGCAAGCTGGCGGTCGAAGAATTTGGCGACCTTCCTGGCGCGCTCCGAGCAGATGGCGGCCCATTCGGGGTTCTGCGGCTTTTCGAGTTCGGCCATGGCGGGGTGCGAATTGCGGAACCAACCGGCGATCTGCATGAAATAGGTGAGCTCGACGCGGCGATCCCACATTTCGATTTTTGCACGCTCCAGCGGGTCCACGCCCATCAGGTTGGGCTCGGGGTGAAGGGCTTCGATGTAGCCGCAGATCGCGCGGCTTTCGGTGAGGCCCGTGCCGTCGTCCAACTGGAGCACGGGGACGTGGCCCATCGGGCTGATCGCGCGGTATTCGGGCGCGCGGTGTTCGAGCTTCATAATGCTGATCTCGGTTTTCGGGAATGACTCCCAGAGCCCCTTCTCCTGCAGGAAGAAGCGCACGCGATCCGGGTTCGGCGCCATTGGGGCGTGGTAGAGGTTCATGTGGGTCTCCCTTTGGGCGGGAGAGTAGCGCGGCGCGCGATCAGGCCACAATGCATTGTCATTCCAGCCGCAGCGAAGCGGAGAGCTGGAATGACAGTGGTGGACGGCTTCTAACGGCTGCGTGGTTTGCCGCCTGCTCCGCCGGGGCGCTTCGGGGCGCCGGGACGGGACGGGCCCGGTCTCGCGCGGGATGGCGGGCGGTGCTTTGGCGGGCGGTTGTCGACGTAGGCGTCGAGGCCTTTGCGGCGTTTGCCGTCGTCGGCCTCGGTGCGGGGGGCGTGTTTCGGCTTCTGTTTGGCGTGATGCGGTTTGGGCGGGGCTTTCGCCTGCCCTCCGTCGCGCACGGCGCCGACGCGCGGGCGGCGTTTTTCGGAGAGGAGTTCGCTGGCGGAGGCGAGGAGTTCGGCGGGGGAGACTTCCTCCAGCGCGCCGGGGCCGAGATCGTCGAGCGCGAAGGGGCCGTAGCTGACGCGGATGAGACGGTTCACCTTGAGGCCGAGGCTTTCGAGCGCGCGGCGCACTTCGCGGTTCTTGCCTTCGGCCAGCGTGACGTCGATCCAGCAATTCGAGCCGTTGGAGCGATCCAGCCTGGCGATGATCGATTTATATTCCTCGCCTTCGTGGACGATGCCGTCGCGCAGGCGGTCGAGTTCCTTCTGCGTGATGCGGCCATAGGCGCGGGCGCGGTAGGAACGTTTGAGGCCGGTGGCGGGCAGTTCCATCGCGCGGGCGAGTTCGCCATCATTGGTGAGCAGCAGCAGGCCCTCGGTGTTGATGTCGAGGCGGCCGACGGTGACCGTGCGCGGCATGTCCTTTGGCAGGTTTTCGAACACGGTAGGCCGGCCTTCGGGGTCCTTGTTGGTGGTCATCAGGCCGACCGGCTTGTGATAGCGCCAGAGGCGCGTTGCTTCCGGGCGGCGCACGGGATTGCCGTCTACGAGGATCGTCTCGCGGCCCGTGACCTTGAAGGCGGGCGTATCGAGCACGCGGCCATCGACCTTGACGCGGCCATCCGCGATCATGCGCTCGACATCGCGGCGCGAGGCTATGCCCGCGCTGGCAAGGAATTTGGCGATGCGTTCGCCTTCGGTGTTCGACTGGTCCGTCATCCGACGCTCCGTCATGGTGTTTCCTTCCTGATGAGTCCGCGCGTGAAGCGGTGGACGAGGAGCGCGATGCCGAACAGGACGGTCGACAAGGCGAGAAGCGCGGCGGCGAGCATCCACGGGGTGTTGAAGTTCTCGTTCATGCCCCAATCCATCAGGTGAAACTGCCAGAGAAAGTCGTAGGTGCGCCAGAGGTCCGTGCGCGGGGCGCTGACCCTGCCATTGACGGTGGAGACGTAGAGCACGGGATTGCCATCGCCCTTGAAGCGGACGATCCACGCCTCGCCGGGGAGGCCGGCTTCCTTCGGGGCTGTCTCCAGCAGTTCGGCGGAGAGGATGGCGTCGGGGGCGAGCCACCTGCCCTGCGCCAGCGCGCGGGCGCGTGTTTCGTCGATCTCGATCACCTGCCCGGTTTCGGCGGAGACGAGGAATGTGCCGATCTCGCCGCGAACTTCGTAAACGGGCTCGCCTGCTAGGGGGCGGAGCGCGACCTCGATAGGGCGGTCTTCGGCGACGGCTTTCATCGCGTCGGTTGAGGAGAAGGCGATGCGGGCGGCGTCCATCGGGGCGATGTCGGTCGCCGGGTGGACGAGATGTTCGCCGCGAATGTCCGTGATGTGGAAGGCGGCGAAGAACAGGCCCGTGCCGGTCCACACGACGAGTTGCGCGCACACGATGAGGCCCAGCCATTTGTGGATCGACGCAATGCGACGGGCGAGGCGCGGGGAAATCATGGGTGGCGATTACGCTGCGGCTCCGGGGATCGCAAGCTGGATGCAATCAGCGCGGCAGACGGGACCCGTGAGTGTCATTCCGGGGCTCGCCCGAAATGACGGCGTCACCGGAAGGCAGCCAGGCGTTCGACCCCAGACCGAACCTCTCCTTCGTTTGCAGAACGCTGCAAGCACGGGCCGTGGGGCGGGCTATCCCGGCACAAAGAAAAACGGCGGCGCATTGCTGCGCCGCCGCATGTTTCCGAACCCGCCGAGTCTACCAGCGCGAGCCTTCGACTTTCTTGTCCGCATCGACTTTCGCCGAGTATGCGTTGTCGCGGTATTTCTTGAACTCGTTGCGGGCGATGGCGCGGTTGTGGACTTCATCCGGGCCGTCCGCGAGGCGCATGGTGCGCATGGACGAGTACTGCTTGGCCAGACCGAAATCGGTGGTCACGCCGGCGGCGCCGTGGGCCTGGATCGCGTCGTCGATGATGCGGAGCGCCGCCAGAGGACCGGCGACCTTGATCATGGCGATCTCGTTCTGCGCGCCCTTGTTGCCGACCTTGTCCATCATGTCGGCGGCCTTGAGGCAGAGAAGGCGCGTCATCTCGATGTCCATGCGGGCGCGGGCGATGCGCTCTTCCCAGACCGAATGCTCGGCGATCTTCTTGCCGAACACGGTGCGCGAGAGGAGACGCTTGCACATCTTCTCGAGCGCGACTTCCGCCGAGCCGATGGTGCGCATGCAGTGGTGGATACGGCCCGGCCCGAGGCGGCCTTGCGCGATCTCGAAGCCGCGGCCTTCGCCGAGCAGCATGTTGGAGGCGGGCACGCGGACATTCTCGAGCAGGACTTCGGCGTGGCCGTGCGGGGCGTCATCGAAACCGAACACGGGCAGCATGCGGAGCACTTTCACGCCGGGCGTGTCGAGCGGCACGAGGATCTGCGACTGCTGTTTGTGTTTCTCGGCGTTGAAGTCCGACTTGCCCATCACGATGGCGACCTTGCAGTGGCTGTCGCCGACGCCCGACGACCACCATTTGCGGCCGTTGATGACGTATTCGTCGCCCTGACGCTCGATGCGGGTTTCGATGTTTGTGGCGTCGGAGGAGCCGACGGCCGGCTCGGTCATCAGGAAGGCGGAGCGGATGTCGCCGTTCATCAGCGGCTTCAGCCATGTCTGTTTCTGCTCTTCGGTGCCGTAATAGTGCAGCACTTCCATGTTGCCGGTATCGGGCGCGGAGCAGTTGAAGACTTCGGAGGCAAAGCCCACGCGGCCCATCAGTTCGGCCAGCGGGGCGTATTCGAGGTTGGTGAGACCGGCGCCCTTCCAGCCGTCCTTGTCATGCTCCTTGTGGGGAGGCATGAACATGTTCCAGAGGCCTTCCTTCTTCGCAATCTCTTTCAGGTCGTGCACGATCTGCGGCGTGACCCAGCGGTCGCCTTCGGCGTGCTGTTTCTCGAACGTGGCGACGTTCGGATAGATGTGCTTGTCCATGAACGCCGTTACACGGGCGATCCACTCTTTCGTTTTGGGGGTGTATTCGAAGTTCATGGGCTGCGTTCCTGCTTGCTTGCCGCACGGTTCAGCGCCGCGTCCCGTTATTCGGACCCTTGCCCGTCGGGTTCGCAGCCGCGCGTCTATGGCTTTTGGTGAAAGCAGCCGTAACCGCGCCCCAAGGCCAAGGCAATGGGATCGGGGTCAGATTTAGAAAATCCGGTATGGCGGAAGGTCGCGCCGGCCTTTGACCTGGGCCAATGCCTCCGGGAATCGGCCCGGCGACTAGCCCCGACCGGGCAGGATTGGCGTCGTCGAGCGGTCGGCCAGCGTCGCCACGTCACTCCACCAATAGGCGACCAGCTGCACGAACTGCCCCCCGACCGTGTCGCTCTTGCGGCCCCTGGGCTCGCCGCCGAGGGTTTCATAGAAGTCGCGGCCCCCGCCATTGTCGCGCAGGACCCAGAGGCCGGTCGAGAACATGCCGCGGCGAATGCTGTGGTCGGCTGCCGCCTTCATTAGAACGCGGCCGATGCCTGCGCCGCGCTGTTCCTTCAGCACGTAGATCATTCCGATCTCGGAATCCCACGGCGCGAAGGCTTCGCGCGAGGCGCCCACGGTGAGGAAGCCGATGATTGTCCTTCCCTGCACGGCGACGAAGACCTGCTCGTCGAGATCGTCGGCGCGATGCTCCAGCGTGGCGCGCCAGCGCGCCGTGAGGCGCTGCTGGGAGAGGTTTTCCAGATACGCCTCGTCGAGAATGCCGCGATAGGCTTCCTTCCAGGTCATGCAGTGGACGCGGGCGATGCCGGCGGCATCGGACACATCTGCAACGCGAATGTGGATCATGCGCTCATCTCCATCCGGTACACTGAAGGTGATGGCGTCCGTAGCGATAGGCAAGTGGGTAGCATTCGACATCGGCAGCGCCGTCCGTTAAGGCCCGGCACGCACACATGAACCGTTGTTCCGATTCGCTCACGGGCCGCCCTGCACGATGTCGTCCGCCATTGTCGCCCTTCTCCTCGCCGCCACGTTCGTAACGGCCACTATTTCCGGCGTTTTCGGGATGGCGGGCGGCCTCATCCTCATGGGGGTGCTGGCCAGCATCGTTCCGGTGGCGACCGCGATGGTGATGCACGGCTTCATCCAGATCGTGTCGAACGGCTCGCGGGCGTTTCTGCTGCGCAAGCACATATCGTGGGCGCTCACGGGGCGTTACGCCCTCGGGATTGGCGCCGCGATACTTCTGATCGCGCTGATCGCATGGCGGCCGACACAGCCGATGGTGTTCATCCTGCTGGGCCTGACGGGGATGCTGGTGTGGATTCCGAAGTCGTGGGTCGACATCAATGTGGAGCGGAAGTTCCAGGCAGAACTCTGCGGTTTCCTCGTGCAGACGCTGAACACGATCGCGGGGGTGGCCGGGCCCCTGCTCGACCTGTTCTTCGTGAAGTCGAGCCTGCCGCGACAGGCCGTGGTGGCAACCAAGGCGATCACGCAGGTGATGGCGCATGCGGTGAAGATCGCGTTCTGGGGCTGGCCGCTGTTGACGCTGCTGACGGCGCCGACGGGGGACGAGATGGTCGGACTGCCGCCGCTCTGGATGTTCGTGGCGGTGATCCCGCTGTCGCTGGCGGGGACCTGGCTGGGCGGCCTCATCCTCGAACGGATGACGGATGCGAACTTCCGCGCATGGACCAAATGGATCGTGACGGCGACGGGCGCGGTCTATCTCTGGCAGGGCGTCAGCCTGATGCTGCTGTGATCTACTCGACCGAGCAGAACTGATAGTCATCCGTCGCCTTGCGACCGGCTTCACAGCCGGCGGCGACGAAGGGACCCATCACTTCGCCGAGCCAGGCGCTGCGCCGGTCGATGACGTCCATCGGCGTTGAGCCGGTGGGCGCTTCGGTGGTCCAGGCGGGCCATGCGGGGAGGATGCAATCAACGCCCGTCACGAGGCCTTTCGAGCAGGCCATGTTGCGCAGCTCGATCACCCTGGCCGCGCCGCGCTTCAGGGCAATGTCGGCGCGGAGCATGTCGCTCTCTTCCAGGGCGGCTGCGGCGTCTGGCGCTTCACGGGCGCCTTCGGTGGCGCGGTCGAGGATGACGGTCCAGCGTTCGGCGCCGATCATCACCACGAAGGGGTCGAGGTCTTCAGGCGGGGTGTTGCCGGCCTGCCGGGCGGGAGGCGCGTCTGCTGGCGGGGCCGTCGTACAGCCCGCCGCAAGCAGCCCGGCCAAGATTGCGGGGATGGCGATGGCGCGCATGAGATGTCCTCCGGGCGGGAGGATAGCACCGGGACAGGCGAAATCGCGGCGCGAATGCAGCGGGAATGGCAGTTAGCTGCCGATGGCGGCCTTGGCGCCCTTGCTGACATCGACGTTCTTGCGCTCCGGGCCGACATAATCCGGCGTGTCGATGAAGGGGCGTGTCGAGGAACAGGCGGCGCTGATGCGCTTGAGCAGCACGTCGCCCGAGGCGGGGAACAGCACATATTCGTGGGCGCCGGCATTCATCACGGCGTTGATCGTGGGGAGGTCGCGGCGCTGGGACACAGCGACCACAGGAATATGCGGGATCGGGCTGTCGGGCGAGCGGCGGATATGACGGAGCGTGGTGAGGCCCGCGTCGTCCGCGTCGCTGCTGTCCACGTAAACGACCACGACGGCAGGATCGACTTCGGCGAAGCCCTGCTCAAGCTGATCGACGCCGGAGGCGATGAAAATCTTGCGCACGCCCATGCCGCGCAGCGCCATGCGCAGCGTGCGACCGATGCCGGTCACGTTACAACTGATGAGGACGTTTACGTCCGCCGAATTCGTCATGCACTGGACCCCTGCCACGGACATTAGCCCACTAACGTTAACGTAAGGCTACGCGGCAGTCGCACATGCCGCTTACGTGAGCTGGTGCGCGGCGAGATTTGCGTAGAGGCCGCCCTGCGCGACGAGTTGGTCATGCGCGCCCGATTCAACACAGCGGCCTTCGGCGAGGACGAAGATGCGGTCGGCCTTGCGCACGGTGGCGAGGCGGTGGGCGATCACAAGGACGGTGCGCTTGCCCGCCAGGAGGGCGAGCGCCTGCTGGATGCGGGCTTCGCTTTCGGAGTCGAGCGCGCTGGTGGCTTCGTCGAGCAGGAGGATCGGTGCGTCAGATACGAGCGCGCGGGCAAGCGCGATGCGCTGACGCTGGCCGCCGGAAAGATTGCGGCCGCCTTCGCCTGCTGGCGTATCCCATCTGCGCGGGAGGTCTTCGATGAAGTCGCAGGCGGCGGCGCGGGCGGCGGCTTCGATCTCGGCTTGCGTCGCGCCGGGGCGGCCAAGTGCGATGTTCTCGCGGATGCTGACGTCGAAGAGGAAGGCATCCTGCGAAACCAGCGACATATTCCGACGCAGCGAGGCCAGTGTGACATCGCGCACATCGCGGCCATCGACGGAGATTGCGCCAGCGGAGCTGTCATAGAGCCGCATGAGCAGGCTGAAGACGGTGGACTTGCCGGCCCCCGAGGGGCCGACGATGGCGATCGTCTCGCCTGCTTTCGCCGTCAGGCTGAGGCCGGCGAGCGCGGGGGCGGCGCCGGGATAGGCGAAGGCGACGTCCGCGAAGGTGACATCGCCGCGCGCACGGCCGAGATCCTGCGCGCCGGAACTGTCGGCGACGTGGACGGGGGCGTCGATGACGGCGTAGACGCGCGCGGCTGCGGCAAGGCCCTCGTTGACGACGGAATTGAGCGTTCCAAGTGCGCGGATTTCCGGCGAGGCGATGCCGATGGCGACGATGATGCCGAGCAGATCGCCCACGGTGATGTCGCCTGTCAGCGCGCGCCAGCCGGCGAAGGCGAACAGGCCCGCGAGCGCGAGGCCGCCGACCAGTTCGAGGAAGGGATCGACCAGCGCCTTGGCGCGAAGGACTTTCATGTAGAGGCGCGCACGCTCCACGAAGCCCTTGCTGGCGCGGTCCTTCTGGTAGGGCTCGAGGCCGAACGCCTTCACCGTGCGCGAGCCCTGGAAGGCTTCATTGAGAATGGAAGTGAGTTCACCAGCCTGCTCCTGCGCGCGGCGCGAGGATTTACGGACGCGATTGCCGAGCTGGATCACCGGGTAGAACGCGATAGGATAGATGACGAGCAGGAGGACGGTGAGCAGCCAGTCGGTCAGCAGCATGAAGATGATAGCAGCGAGGATGGTGAGCGTCGATTTCGCGAGGTTGGTGGCGACGCGCAGCGAGGCTTCGCGCACGAGCACCATGTCGTTGGCGAACTGCGAGACGTACTCGCCGGAGTTCTTTGCCTGCAGCCGCGCGAAGTCGCCGTCGATCAGGCGGCCGAACAATGCCTCCTGCAGTTTCACGATAGCGTTCTGAACGCCGCGATTGTTGGCCTGGGTCTGGCCGTAAAGCGTGGGCGCGCGCACGGCGACGAGCGCGATGATGACGAGCGGGGCGAGCGTGAAGACGCGCGCGTCGCCGGCCTGGAGCCAGTCGGTCGCCTGGCTGATGATGGCGGAATAGCCATAGGCGCAGGCGGCGGTGAGCGCCGCAAAGAAGACGCCGAGGCCGAACCACGGCCATTGCGGGGCGAGCCAGTCGCGGACGAAGCGCCGGGAGAATTTGCCCTGCGCGTCCTTCCCCGCTTTCAGCTTGCCCTGCCCCGCGGCCATTGCGCTCAGGCGTCGTGCGTCTTGCCGGTCTCGGGATCGAGCAGGCGGTGGGCGTGGAGGATGAAATAGCGCATCTGGGCGTTATCGACCGTGCGTTGCGCGGCGGACTTCCAGGCGTCGTACGCGGCGGCGTAGCTGGGGAAGGCGCCGACGAAGTCCATCTGCTTCAGATCGAGGAATTCGAGCCTTGCGAGATCCTTCAGTTCGCCGCCGATCACGAGATGCAGCAACTGTCGGTCGGACTTGGGTTTTTCCGTTTTGGGGCGGCTCATTCAGGGCTCCTGCCTGCAGGCAGTTCGAGAGGTGTTTGACTGCCGTGGGAATACCAGCGGCGAGGTCCGGGCGCCAGCGGGCTATCGTCCGGCCAGTTGCATTGCGTCGATCAGGATGCTGGGCGCGTTGGTGGCGCCACGGATTTCGAGGTCGGAGCCCGGAACGGCGCGCAGCAGCATGGAGGGAATGTCGCCCGCCACGGTGACTTCCGAGACCGGATAGGCCTTCTCGCCATTCTCGAACCAGAAACCGGAGACGCCGACCGAATAGTCGCCCGTGTTGGGGTTCAGCGAGGGGCCGAACATATCGGTGATGAGGAGGCCCTTGCCTGCGTCGGCCATGAGACCGGCCAGCGATCTGTCGCCCGGCTGCAGGGTGAGGTTGGAGGTGGTAACGCCCGGCGGGTCGCCGAAGCCCATGCTGGCGAAGCCGTTGGGGGTGAGACCGAGCTGGCGCGCGGAGGGGCCGTTGAGCAGCCATTGGGTGAGGACGCCGTTATCGACGAGCGCCGTGCGCTGGACCGGCCTGCCCTCGCCATCGAAGCTGCGGGAGCCGAAGCCGCGCTGGCGCAGCGGATCGTCGATCAGGTTGACGCCGTTGGCGAAGACCTGCTTGCCCATTCTGTCCTTCAGGAACGACACGCCGCGCGCGATGGCCGGGCCGGAGATCGCGCCGATGAAGGCGCTGACGAGACGTGCGGACAGCCGGTTCTCGAAGATGACGGCGGCGGTCCGGCTTTCGATCTTGCGGGCGCCGAGACGGGCGGTGGCGCGCTCCGCAGCCTGACGGCCAACCCATTCGGGGGACTTCAGAAGCGCGCGGCGGCGTTCGGAGGTGGATTCGAAATCACGCTCCATCGCGCCGTCACGCTCGGCGATGGCGACAGCGGCCATGGAGGAGATCCCCGAGGTCTTGTGCGCGGCGAAGCCATTGGAGGCGGCGAGCCAGCTTGCGCCCGTGCTCCACGATGCGCCGCTGTGGGAGAGCTGTTTCACGCCGGGGACTGCGAGGGCGACGGCTTCCATCTCGGCGGCGCGGCGTTCGAGTTCCGGGGCTTCGGGCGTGTCGTCGCAATCGAGGTCGAGATCGATGTGCTCGCGGGTGATTTCGGACGCTTCCGGCAGGCCGCAGTATTTGTCTTCGGGCGCGAGCTTGGCCATGGCGACGACACGGTCGCTGAGGGCGCGGAGGCCGGCGGGCGAGAGATCGGAGCCCGAGACGCTGGCCTGACGGCGACCGACAAGCGCGCGCAGGGCGATGCCGCGCGACTCTTCCCGTTCGACCGACTCCAGCTCGCCACTGCGGACTTCGACAGACAGGCTGGCGTTCACCGACATGCGGACATCGGCGCCGTCCGCGCCGGCCTTCAGCGTGTCCGAGAGCAGCGATTGGAGGAGATCGGCATAGGCCGGAGTGTCTGGTTGCATCATGGGCTGTATGTGACCTTCCCAGCCCGACTCGCCAAGCCCTGACCAGTAGATCACCTGGCTTCCAAGTGGCGCACCTTGCCCCACCCTCCTGATGAAAGTCAGGATGGGCGGTGTTTGGCCTGGCTGGAGCCCAGCCCTACTTCGCGCGCGGGAGGCGGTCGTTGATGTCGTCGCGGATGTCGAGGAGCGTGACCAGCAGGCCGCAGATGAGCGTGGCCGCGATCCAGCCGACGATCAGGCCGATGACGATGGAGACGGCGACCAGCGTCGGCTCGGTCAGCACCATTCCGCGATCGAGCACCGGCGTCAGCGCGATCTGGCCCGTGGCCGGGTCCACCGCGCCGGCCGCCACCAGCGTATTTCCGTTCGACGTGAACTGGGACAGGATATCCTGGATCTGCACGCGGTTCAGAAACACGCCGAACGTGTAGAGCGCAATGATTCCGAAGTAAGCGTTGTAGACCAGAAACCGGAAGCTGTTGATAATGAAGAACTTCATGGACACCCCTCCACGCGACGTCTGATCTTTCTAGCGGTCGGCAAGACAACAAGCGAACGCTTTTTTCCAACATCTGCAGGTTGTCACGAAGCCGCCGCTATTCGCGGCGCAGCAACTGGTCGAAATTCAGCTTCCACTTGCGGAGCTTCAGGAACTCGGCCTTCAGGGCTTTGGCGTCGTACCCCTGCGTCACCCACTCCATGAAGGTGAGCCCCCTGGCGGCGCCTTCCTTCAGGTAGGTCGCGAAGTAGAAGTCCAGCACGCCGGTCTTGCCCTGGCGGATGTGCAGGTATTTGAAGGATAGCTGCTCCACGGCCTGCTCGATCGAGAGGCCCTTGCGGAAATGCATGTAGAGCACGGCCATGATCCCAGCCCGGTCCGCGCCCGACTTGCAGTGCATGAGAGCCGGGTAAGCAATTGAATCGAAAAGCTGTTTTGCTTCCATCACCCGTTCTGGCGAGGGGATTTCGCGCGAGAACATCTGGAAATCGACCAGCGCGATACCGTGCCGGGCGCACGCTTCCTTCTCCAGCAGGTAATAGCCTTTCGGGCTTTCCCCGCGCAGGTTGAGGATCGTCTTGAGGCCCAGTTCTTTCGCGTATCGGGCGATATGTTCCGGGGACGGCTGGTTCGCCCGGTACATCTCGTCCGAAATCCGGTGGAGATTGCGGAAACGATAGCGCAGGAAGCCGTGGTCGCCCCAGACAAGCTCGTGCCGGGCGCGACGGCGTCCGGCCGGCGTTTCGAGGTCGATGGGTAAGGCCAAGGCAGCTCCACCGGTCATTGGTCGCTAGATGCCGCTTATTCGCGGGAATGCAAGCGCCTGCGCCATTCCGTCCGGCTCCGGGGCGCGACGGGACGCAGCGGTCACGGATGGCGAGCGGCGTCACAGGGAGTATATAGCCCCTCATGTCTAAGCCACGCCGTCAGTCGCCCGTGATTCCCTGGATCGGGGGCACCCTCATCTGGATGTACATGTCCATCCTGGCGCACACGATGCGCTGGAAGGTCGAGGGCGTCGACAACATGCGCGCGCTCTGGGAAGGGCCGCAGGGCTGGGTCGCCGCGACGTGGCATTCGCGCATCCTGCTGATGCCCTACGCGCAGATCAAACAGCGCCCCAAATGGAAGGAGCCGCCGCATCCGGCGACGCTGATGGTGTCGCCCTCGAAGGACGGCGAGTTCACCAAGCGGGCGGGAACGTGGCTTGGCCTGCACATCATCCGCGGCTCGTCTTCGGGACGCTCCGACAAGAGCAAGCGCGGCGTATCGGCGGCGCGCGAGGCCATGGAGGTGATGAAGAAGGGCGGCTGCATCGTGATGACCATCGACGGGCCGAAGGGTCCGCGTGAAGTCGTTGGCATCGGTACGATCAAGCTAGCGCAGCAGATGGGCGTACCCATCGTGATCTATGGCCTGTCTGCGAACGCAAAGCGGCTGGATACGTGGGACCGCCTGTTGTGGCCGCGTCCGTTTGCGCGGGGCGCGGTGGTGATCCCCGAGCCGATCCCCACATCGAAGAGCATGGATTCGGAAGAGTTGCGCCTGCGCGTCGAGACGGCGCTGAAGGCGGCCACGGCGCGGGCGGACGAGCTTGCCGGGCTTGCGCCCGATACGGCGCCGCCGCCCTCGCCCAAGGCGAGGCCGGATGAAGCCGCGCAAAAGGAGCCCAAGACCCAGGCGGCGTCCGCGCCGTCGCAGGCGGCGAACACCCCTGCCCTGGAGCCGCGCGCAACGTGACGGTCGCGCTGGGGCTCTATCGCCTTGCGACACGGGTGCTGGAGCCGCTGGCGCCGTGGCTGGTGAAGGAGCGCGTCAAGAAGGGAAAGGAAAATCCCGAACGCATAGGCGAGCGCTTTGGCGCGACGCAGGCATCGCGGCCCGATGGCGCGGTGATCTGGATGCACGGGGCGAGCGTTGGGGAGTCGCGCCTGCTGGCCGATATCTTTGCTGCGTTGCGCAAGCGCAGGCCGGATATTCATGCGGTGGTGACGACGCAGACGACGACTTCGGCGGACATGATCGCGGCATGGGCGCCGGCGAATGTCGTGCATCAGATGGCGCCGGTGGATGGGCCGAAGGCGGTCGAGCGTTTTCTCTCGCACTGGCGGCCGGACGCGGCTGTGTTCGCCGAGGGCGAGATCTGGCCGAACATGCTGGAGGGATTGCAGCGCGGCAGCGTGCCTGCGGCGCTGGTGAATGCGCGGATGACGGCCAAGAGCATCCGGGGCTGGAAGACGCGCAGCAGCGCAGCGAAGAAGCTGTTTGCGACGTTCGGCTTTATCGGCGCGGCGGACCAGGCGACGGCTGACGGGATTGCTGCGGCGACAGGGCGCAAGGTCGAGGCGGTCGGCAATCTCAAACTGTCGGCTGTGATCGAGGCGCCGCCGGGCGCGAAGGTGGCGGCGTTCCGCGATGCGACGGGCGGGCGGCCTGTCGTTCTGGCGGCATCGACGCATCCGGGGGAGGATGCGTTTGCGGCGGACGCCTTTGCCGAAGTGCGGATGCGCAAGGTGGGCGCTCTGATGATCCTCGTACCGCGTCATCCCGAGCGCGGCGACAACATTGTGGCGCTGATGCGCGAGCGTGGATTTACGACGGCGCAGTGGTCGAAGGACAAATCGCCGCCGGGGCCGGAGGTGGATGTTCTGGTAGCCGACACGATTGGCGAGCTGCTGTTCTGGTATGCGTGTTCCGATGCGGTCTATCTGGGCGGAGCGACCGTTGAGGGGATTGGCGGGCACAACCCAGTGGAGCCGAACCAGCTTGGCAAGCGCGTGTTCACGGGGCCGCACGGCTTCAATTTCCGCGAGATGTTCGAGGCGCTGCAACCAAGCGGCGCGCTGGTGATTGGCGCGACCACGCAGGAACTTGCGGATTACTGGCTGGCGGCGCTGGATGAGGCGCAGCCGACGCCTGTGCTGGGCGCGCAATCTGCGGATTCCCGCGCGTCGTTCGAGAAGACGCTGGACGCCATCGTTGCGATGCTGCCAGAAGCGGGCAGCCATGCGTGAACCCTATTTCTGGACAGTGACGGACAAGCGCACACGCGCCTCCGCACCCATGACCAAATTCCTGCTGACGCCGGTGGCGATGCTGTATCGCTGGGGCGGTAAGCGGCGCATTGCGAAGGCGCAGCCTTTCGATTGCGGGCTACCGGTCGTGTGCATCGGCAACCTGACGCTGGGCGGCGCAGGCAAGACGCCGGTGACGGAGGCCGTGCGCGCGCATTATGCGAGCCGTGGCGTGCGGGCGGCGAGCCTTTCGCGCGGCTATGGCGGATCGCTCGACGGCGCGCATCGTGTGGACGCGGCACGGCATACGGCGGCGGACGTGGGCGACGAGCCGCTGATGCTGTCCATGAGCGGCGAGACGTGGATATCGAAAGATCGCCCTGAAGGCGCGCGGGCGATGAAGGCCGATGGCGTGCAACTGGTGGTGATGGACGATGGCCATCAGAATCCGACGCTGAAGAAGACGCTATCGGTCGTGGTGATCGATGCGACCAATCCGTTCGGCAACCGGCATATCTTTCCGAAAGGCCCGCTGCGCGAGCGGGTGGCGGACGGGCTTTCGCGGGCGCAGGCTGTCGTGCTGATGGGCGATGGCGAGGCGCCGCCGGAGCTGGCTGGATTTGTCGGCGTGGTGCTGCGCGCGCGGCTGGAGCCGGTGGCGCCGTTGCCGGCGGGGACGTATGTCGCGTTTGCAGGGATCGGGAAGCCGGGGCGGTTTTTCGAGAGCCTGCAGAAACAGCCGGGCATCGAATTGTCGGACGGCGTGCCCTACCCCGACCATCATGCTTTCAAGCCGTCGGATCTGAGCTTTCTCACCAGGCTGGCGGGCGAGCGAAATGCGACGCTGGTGACGACGGACAAGGATCATGTGCGCTTGCCCAAGGACATGCGGGACAAGGTGATGCGTGCGTCGGTGCGCGCGAAGTTCGAGGACGAGGCGGCGCTCGCGCGCGTGCTCGACGGCGTGCTTGCATGAGCGAGGACGGAGGCGCCAAGCCGGGCCGATTTGTCCGCCCGAAGGATCTCGACAACGCCGAGCGCACGACGCTGGCCGCGCGTATTGGCTGGCGCATCGAGGCTTTGGCGTGGGACCTGATCTACTGGTATCCGATGAAGGCGCTGCCGCTGACGTGGGCGTCGAATGCGGCGGCGGCGATCCTGAAGACGCTGGGGCCGCTGACCTCTCAGCACCGCACGATGATGCGCAATCTGCGCATGTGCTTCCCCGAGTGGACGGAGAAGCAGATCAAGGCCGCCGCCAAGGGAACGTGGGAGACGCTGGGCCGTACGGCTGGCGAAATGCCCCATCTGGGCAAGATGAAGCCCTACATTCCCGGCAGCCGCGTTGAGGTTGTCGGTGCGGAGCGGCTGGATGCGATCCGCGAGAGCGGCAAGCCGGCTGTGCTGATCGGCGGGCATTTCGCGAACTGGGAGGTGATGGCGTCGGCGATCTGCAATCGTCCGCTGGATGCGCAGATCACTTACCGCTCCGCCAACAACCCGCATATCGACCGGCGCATCGCCAAGGCGCGCCACGCCTA
>CAZGWV010000013.1:24301-27127 GCA_964529555.1 uncultured Rhizobium sp. | reverse complement strand
CGGACCCGGACGAGGACACGGCGATCCATAACACCGTGCTGCGCATCAACCGCTTCATGGAAGACCGCATCCGCGAGGCGCCGGACCAGTGGTTCTGGATGCACAACCGCTGGCCGAAGGAAGCCTGGGCGAAGGCGGGCGTGGTCGGCCCCTAATCCATGATCCCGACGCTGTCGTCGATGGTGCGCCTCACGGCGCCGACATAGTCGACGAGTCTGTGGCCTTCGATCATCGCTTCGTAGAGCATCTTCAGGGCGTCGCGCACCACATAGGGGCGCTCCATCGGCACGAAATGCGTGGTGCCGGGAACCTTGGTGACGGCGGCGTCCGGGCGGATGTCGTGGACGCGCTGGTCGAGGTCGGGGCCGCCGGTCGACTCTCGGTCGGCCTGCAGCACGATGATCGGGATACGCTTTTTCCTCAGCTTGCGCAGCGCTTTCCACGGGCGATAGCGGTGGGCGCCGAACACGGCGGACTCCCATTCGGGCGTGCAGGAGAGCGCGAACGTGCCGTCGTCCTGGCGGAGAACGCCATCGACCACATAGTCGTCGAGGAAGGGCGAGCGCCACGTCTTGAAGGCGCCGCGGCCGCGGAGCTGTTCGGCGGCTTCGGCGGGCGAGCCGAATGTGCGCCGGCGCTTGAGCGCGCCCTTGGCGATCGCGCTCTTCGGTATCGTCATGTTGAGGAGCGGGATGTTGTAGATGCGCAGCATCGTGCGCGGCAGCAGGACGGGATCGACGAGTACGAGGCCCTTCACGAGATCGGGCCGCTTGCCGGCGACAAGCAGCGCGACCGTGGCGCCCATCGAATGGCCGCCGATGACGGCCCCCTCGGGCGCCATCTTCTCGAGCGCCTGGATCACGTCGTCGCGGAACCTGTTCCACGACTTCAGCTTGCGCGGGTTGGCCGGCAGGCGCGAACGGCCGTGGCCGCGCATGTCGAGGGCCGCGGCGTGCATCTGGCCGCCGAGCGGTTCGAGGATCGACTGATAGCAGATGGCGTTGAAGCCGGTCGCGTGCAGGAACAGCACATCGACAGGGCGCACCGGATCGCCGAACGCGATGCCGGATGTTTCTCCATCCTTCAGATCAAGCCGAAACCGACGCATCCCGCGGGACTAGCCTCCAAACACTTTACGCAGGATGTCGCTGGTCCGCTTCGCGGGATCGCGTCGAATCGCCTGCTCTTCCCGCGCGACGTAATAGAACAATCCGTCGAGCGCGCCAGCCATCGCGGCATCCGTCAACATGGTCTTTGCGTCGGTGCGAACCAACCCCGCCCCATAGCGCTTGACGGCAGAGTCGACCGCGCCAAGCGCGCCGGAGCCCGCGAGAGCTTCGGTAAAGTGCGGTTTGAAGGCGGTGCGCAAGCCGGTTTCCGTCCTTGCACGGAGATAATCTGTCGCAGCCGTGTCGCCGCCCCTGAGGATGGCGAGAGCGTCTTCGAAGGTGATGGACTTCACCGCGTCGGTGACCAGCTTGGCAGCCTGGGGCATGGCGGCCTCCGCGCCCCGGTTGACCCGCATCTGCAGATCGTCGAGCGGGGCGGCGAGGCCCAACGGCTTGAGGCGCTTCTGGGCGTCGCCGAGGACGCCGGGGAGCGGGATACGGACCTGGGCGTCGCCCCAGAAGCCGTCTTTCGCCGAAAGCCTGCCGGTGGCGTAGCTGCCGGCCTTGTTGAGCGCTTCGCGGAGGCCTGTCGCCACATCAGCCGATGAGGCCGTGGAGGATTTGGAGCCCTGCCCCAATATGCCGCCGATGATCTTGCCAAGGTCCTGCGCCGAGGCGGCGTTGGCGGCAAACACGGCCCCGGAGAGGGCCATGACGGCGGCGATCAGTGCTGCGGCGCGCATGCGCATTTCGGCTCCCGGATCACGTCCCCCGAACGTGGCGGGATAGGACAACCAAAGTTGCCCTACGTCAAACAGCGTAATCGCAGCGGCATTTCAAACCAGTCGCGTTGGCGCGCGGGCTTGGCTAGGCTGGAGCGCAAGAGGAACCGCAACATGACAATCAGCCCAACCTGTTTTGACGTTTCGATCACGGACCGGGTGGCCCACATCCGCTTCAATCGCCCGGCCGAACTGAACACGTTCACGCCGCAGGTATGGGACGAGCTTCCCGCCATCGTGAAGGAGATCGACCGCAACGCGCAGGCGCGCGCGATCGTTATTTCATCGACAGGCAAGCATTTCACGGCGGGGATGGACCTTGCCGTATTCATGCAGCCCGACGGGATCACGGGCGTCAGCGCGCGTGACCCTCACCTGCGGGCGGAGAAGTTCCGCGCCGACCTGCGGCGGTTGCAGGATGCGTTTACGTGCCTCGATCAGGCGCGGATGCCGGTGATCGTCTGCATCCAGGGCGGCTGCATCGGCGCGGGCGTGGATATGGCGTCGGCCTGCGATATCCGGCTGGCGACGAAGGATGCGTTCTTTTGCATCGCCGAGATCAATATCGGCATGACGGCGGATGTGGGCACGTTCCCGCGCCTGTGCCGCCTGCTGCCGGATGGTTGGGTGCGGCAGATTTCTTATACGGGCGAGCGCCTGCCTGCCGCGCGTGCGCGGGAACTGGGGCTCGTCAACGAGGTGTTCGACACGCAGGACGCGATGATCGCGCACGCGATGGGCGTTGCGCGCGAGATCGCCTCGAAGAGCCCGCTGGCGGTGACGGGATCCAAGGCGATGATCAATTACGCGCGCGATCACACGATTGCCGATGGGCTGGATTATATCGGCGTGTGGAATGCAGCGATGCTGTCCGGGGCGCACATGGCCGAGGCGTTCAAGGCGAAGGCGGAAAAGCGCGACGGCGATTTCCCGGA
>CAZGWV010000013.1:18288-24201 GCA_964529555.1 uncultured Rhizobium sp. | reverse complement strand
GCCCTGCGCGGAGAACACCAGCCGCGCGCCGGCGCGGGCTTCGGCAGAGACGAAGACGATGGAGCGTGCGCGCTTGTCGATGCGTGTGACGAGATCGACCGGCGCATCGCCCAACGGATGCGAGGCGATGTCGAGGGCGAGCGAGGTCATGCGGAAGCCGGGGCCGGCTGCGTCGCACAGCGCGGCGATGGCCACGGACGAGCAGAGTTCGGCGGTGGGCGCGCCGGGGCCGCCGAGGTTGGCGGGGTTGAGGCGTGTGGCGGCGGCTGTGTCGGTCATACGTCCTGCCTAGCGCAGGTGGGGCTGGCCAGAAAGCCGGGGTGTTAAGCTTTGCTAACCACACATTAACGTCTGCAGCCTTAGCCCTGCGAGCATGACCAGCCTGCGATTCCCCCTGGCCTTGGGTGTCGCGCTCGCATTCGGCGCAGCGGCGGCGCATGCGCAATCCGCGCCCGCTGCTCCGGCGGTTGCACAGGCTCCCCAAACGAAGATCATGGATATCGAGGTTGCCCAGGAGGGCGACAGCGTCTCGATCCTCGTGAAGCTGTCGGGCCAGCCCTCGGCGGCGTCGGCTGTTGCGAACAACGACCAGCT
Source organism: uncultured Rhizobium sp. (assembly GCA_964529555.1). Taxonomy (GTDB): domain Bacteria; phylum Pseudomonadota; class Alphaproteobacteria; order Caulobacterales; family Hyphomonadaceae; genus UBA7672. Next base: position 23,607 of record CAZGWV010000013.1, on the reverse strand, counting down.
GAAGCTTGAGATCGATGGCGTCAATCTGGTGACGCTGAACCTGTCGCCGCCGGCTGGATCGCTGTTTGCGCATGTGACGGCGGCCAAGGGCGAGATCGTGATCGCCGGCGTCGCGCTGACGGCGCCGGATGTTGTGATCTATCGCCATGCTGTGCTGGTGAAGGCGCGGCTGGCGGAACCTGCGGATATCAATGGCGCATCGCTGATGGCCGGGGCGACACCCTCGCCTGCCGCGCCGGTTGCGCCGCTGATTTTTTCGGCGCCAGAGCCAGCGCCAGAGCATCTACCCGCGCCACTCGCGCCGGATGATGCGCTGCAGTCGACGACTGCGCCCGCCGCTCCGGCTGTTGGGCGCGCGGCTTCGCTGGCTGGGCTCGATGCGGCGCGCTGCAAGACGGCGGCGGATGAGCTGGCGAAGGATGGCTGGGCGCTTGGCGCGATGGGCGATGCTGCGCTGTGCCTGCTCGACGAGGGCAGGACCGAAGAAGCGCGCACGCGGATCGAGCAGTTGGGCGCAATCACGCCGCAGGACTGGCGGGTATCGCTTGGGCGTGGGCTGATTGCTGCGGATGCAAACGATCCCGCGACGGCGAACGCGCTATTCCTCACCGCGTCGCTTGGCGCGCCGAACGATGCGCTGCGTGCGGCGATCGTGGCGCATATCAAGCCGTTGGCAATGTCTGCACCCGCGCCCGAAGCGGCGATTGCCGCCCCGCCCGAGTTGGACCTTCAGATCCCGCTGCCGAAATAGCTTGGCGCACGGCGAAGGCCGCGCGGCGCTTCCTGAATTTTCGGAGAGAGTGTCTTCCCGGCGCAGCAGCCTTGGGGGGTCGGGGGGGACGGATAAGGCCGCCGGCGCCAGGAAGATCGGGGAATAAACACGGGGGCGTCTATTCCGTTCCATGGAGATGGAGGCTTTTTCCGGTTTTTGAAGGGGCTGATCGGCGCTGCGCCATCGCGCCACAGGCGGCGCTTGAATTCCGTAGGAAAACACAGCGCGCAAAACGGAACGGGCGGCCCGCGAAGGCCGCCCGCCAGTTCGACACTCTACTCACTCAAGCTACGCTACGCACTGCACGCTTGTTCGTGTTCAGCGCGCCGAAGACGTCGCCGAGATGGCCGACGCCTTTCACACCGAACACTGACTCCGAATACGAACCGATGGCCGGGAACAGCAGACCGACTTCCCGGCTGCCGAGGCCCACGCGGTGAAGATCGCGAACGACTTGCTCGGCCACGGCCTGACGGCCGCCGGGCGTGCGTTCGATCAGGCGCGCGATCACGCCGGTTGCAGCGCCGATCTCTGCGCCCATATGGGCGGCAAGCGTGCGGGCGCCGGGAACTCTTTCAAAAACTTCATCTGCGAGCGGTGCTCCCTGCCGGTCTGCGGCATTCAGCACGATGCCAATGGCGGCTTCCGCCCCCTTGGCCGGGAGTCCTGTCGCTTTGGACACATGCTCGATGAACGCAATCAGCATTCGGACTCCGCAATCAACCAGAAGCGGGACTGTCGCCGCTTAAGGTTGCCGGGGTCTTAAGCGTCCGGCTTTCCGGTCGGGTTGCAGCCGCCATAGAGCGCGGCAGGATGTCCGCCCAGCTTCGCCCAGAGCTGGTCGCCGTAGGAGAAATGCCACCACTCGGTAGGGTTATTGGCAAAGCCCGCTTCGTCCATGATCCAGTAGAGAAGCCGGCGGTTGGCCTGCGCTTCGGCGTCCGACATCGAAACGATGGGCTTGCGCTCCAGCGCGTCGGTCCAGGCGTCTTCGGTGACGTCGTCGAACATGCCGCCCATGAAGAGGGGCTGGTGCGTGTCGCTGAAGATCAGCGTGAGATCGACGGCGCCGCCTGTCGAATGCGGCGATGGCGAGCCCGCGCCGCTGCTTGGAGCCGCCCAGTAGTGTTCGACCTCCTCGACAAGCGCCTGCCCTTCAAGCTCCGGGCGGCGGGCCTTGAGCCAGCGAGGAAACCAGTCGTCGTGGAAATATCGCTGCACGGCTTGCGGCCGCCACGCATCGAACAGGAACAGCTCCATGCCGTGCTGCGCGAGACGCGCGTTCACATCCTTCAGCTTCGCCGCAACCGCGCGCCGCAGGTAGAGTTCGGGAATAGAGCCGGGGACGGAAACGAAATAGGGCGGGTTATGCTGGGTGAAATAGTGGTTCGCGCCCGCGATGCCGACCGTGCGGACATCGACGCAACGTTCGCTGGACGATGCGCCGCCGCCGATGGGAACGGCAGTGCGGTAACCCGCCTTGAGGACGTTCGCATCGGCGGACGACGGGACTGGCCTGGCTTTGAGAGCGGTCAGATCGAGACTCATTGCTTTACAGTATTCGACAACCACAACTTGTCATCTGGAACCCCCTCCCCATTCCGGGCGTTTTTCGCCGGATGAAGACGCGCCATGACGTGGCTACCCCTACCGCCATCCGGTTGCAGGACTGGCGGGCTATTCTTGTGCGTGTGTTCTGGCGCGTGCTGCGCGACAATGTCGGCCTGCTGTCGGCGGGCATCGCCTTCTACGCTTTCCTGTCGATCTTCCCCGCCATCGCAGCCTCGCTGATGGTGTGGGGCATCTTTACCGACATGAGCGCGCTGGGTCCGCAGCTTGGCGTCGTGCGCGATGTCGCGCCGGACGCATTCGATCTTGTCGCCGACCAGATGGTGGTGATCGCCACGCAGGATGACGGCGGGCTGACATTCGGCGTGGCGATCTCGTCGGCGCTGGCATTTTGGGGCGCATCCGGCGCCGTGGCCGCGCTGATCCAGGCAATGAACATGGCCTATCACGAGCAGGAGAAGCGCAATTTCGTGCATCTCAACCTGCTGACGCTGGGCTTCACATTCTGCGGCATCTTCTTTGTGGGATTGTCGATAGCCGCTATCGCCGCCGTGCCGCCGATCGTCAAGGCGCTGGCGCTGGGCTCGTTTGTCGAGGCGGCGATCAATGTGGTGCGGTGGCTGGTGATCATCGCGGCGTTCATGGCGGCGTGCGGCGCGATCTATCGGGTGGCGCCGTCGCGCGCGCGGGCCCGGTGGCGCTGGATCGTGCCCGGCGCCGTGGCGGCGGGGATCATCTGGATGATCGCCTCGATTGCGTTCTCGACCTACCTGGAGAATTTCAACGCCTACAACGCCACATTTGGATCGCTGGGCGCCGTTGCCGCCCTGCTGATGTGGTTCTGGCTGTCGGCCTACGCCATCTGTCTTGGCGCGGAGCTGAATGCGCAGCTGGAATTGTTCACGACCGTCGACACAACGGTCGAGAGCGAAGCCGGGCGCGGACAGCGTGGCGCATATGTGGCGGACCATGTCGAGGCGCCCGAATTGCCGCCGAGCACCGAGGAACAATCTTAAAAGGCGGTCAGGTGCGGGAACGCCTTCGGTCGTGGGGCCTTAGTTCAGAGCACGTTCTTGCTCTGAAAGGTCATCCGATGAAAACCGCACTCGTTTCTGCCGCGCTCGCCGCAATTCTTGCGGCTCCCGCTTTCGCACAGCCGCCGGTTGCCACAGAAGGTTCCGTGCGCGTAGAGGGCGTCGCACCCGACAAGGTTCTCGGAGCGATCGACACCACGCAGCTGGTTGAAGGCGCCGCCACTGCCCAGGCGTCGCCGGAGGCTGAGCCGCCCCAGCCCTCAACGCAGGTCACGGTGCAGACCACGGTGAGCGAGACCCCGACTGCGACCATCGAGACCAAGACCGAAGTGATTGCGCCAGTCGCCGACAGGCCGGCGCTCGATCCGGCCAATCCCATTGCCCCGGAAGTCCAGGCCGTGGTCGCCGACAAGTCGAACTACACGACCAAGGACATCGCGCAGGCCCAACTGGCCGCGGTGCTCGCCAGCCCGACGAGCATCCCCACCACGACGATCACCACGACCACAACCACGCCGAAACCGAGCGAGTAGCGTTTCGCGCTCACGGCAAAGCCGAATGTCCCCCGGCGGCCCACGCCTGCCGGGGGACATTGTGTTGCATTCCTCCGCATTCTGGCGCTTAAGGTAGCCGCCTGAATCTACTGAAAACGCGGTACGGAGGACTACTTATGCGTGAGGCGGTTATCGTTTCGACGGCCCGGACGGGTCTCGCCAAATCAGTTCGTGGCGGGTTCAACCTGACCCACGGCGCCGCTCTGGGCGGCCATGCCATCAAGCACGCGGTCGAGCGCGCGAAGCTCGACCCCAAGGAAGTGGAAGACGTCTATCTCGGCTGCGCCAACCCCGAAGGCGCGACCGGCGGCAACATCGCCCGCCAGGCCGCCCTCTGGGCCGACCTGCCCGTCTCCGTCGCCGGCGGCACGATCAACCGCTTCTGCTCCTCGGGCCTCAACGCCATCGCGCTTGCCGCCCACCAGATCCGCGACGGCGCCGACATCATGGTCGGCGGCGGCGTCGAGTCGATCTCGCTCGTCCAGTTCGCCCCGCCGCGCCCGCTGGCCGCCGACGGCCGCAACCGCGCGCTCGACGAAAAGCTGATGGCGAAAATCCCCGCCATCTACATGACGATGATCGAGACGGCCGAGATCGTCGCCGAGCGTTACGGCGTGTCGCGCGAGAAGCAGGACGAGTACGCCCTGCAGTCGCAGCAGCGCACCGCCGCAGCGCAAGCCGCCGGCAAGTATGCCGACGAGATCGTCCCGATGAAGACGAAGATGGCCGTCACCAACAAGGAAACGAAAGCCGTCACCATCGAGGACACGGAAGTCACGCGCGACGATTGCAACCGTCCGCAAACGACGCTGGCCGATCTGCAGAAGCTCCCGCCCGTGTTCAAGGGCGGCCAGCAGGTCAAGGAAGGCAAGTACATCACCGCCGGCAACGCCTCGCAGTTCTCGGACGGCGGCGCAGCGCTCGTGCTGATGGAAGCCAAGGAAGCCGCCAAGCGCGGCCTCTCCCCGCTCGGCGCGTTCCGCGGCTTCGCGGTTGCCGGCTGCGAGCCGGATGAGATGGGCATCGGGCCGATCTACGCGGTGCCGCGCCTGCTGAAGCGCCACGGCCTCACGGTTCAGGACATCGACCTCTGGGAACTGAACGAAGCGTTCGCTTCGCAGTGCCTCTATGCCCGCGACTTCCTCGGCATCGACCCGGAAAAATACAACGTCAATGGCGGTTCGATCTCGATCGGCCACCCGTACGGCGTCACCGGCGCGCGCTGCACCGGCCACATCCTGCTGGAAGGCAAGCGTCGCAAGGCCAAGTATGGCGTCGTGACGATGTGCATCGGCGGCGGCCAGGGCGCAGCCGGCCTGTTCGAGATCTTCAACTAGTCTCGACGCGGCTCTGAATGAAGCGGCCCGGTGGAAACGCCGGGCCGTTTTGT
>CAZGWV010000013.1:0-18188 GCA_964529555.1 uncultured Rhizobium sp. | reverse complement strand
TCCTGCTGGCGCGCGACTGTCGGCGCCTGATGCCCCGCTTCGCCGCGCGTGCCGGTGACCAGCGAGGTGAAGGCGCCGTCCTTTTCCTTCGCGTAGGAGAAGAAGCCGGTGACAAGTTGCTCGTCGTCGGGATGGGCGAAGACGCCAAGCACGCGCTTTGCGCCCACCTCGCCGACGACAGAAGCGACCGGCTTCGCCTCCGGCGCGGAGAAGTAGGAGCGCATGTAGAGCACCGCGCCGATCACCATGACCAGCACGACGCCAAACACGATGCCCGCAATGATCGCGATACGTTTCAGCATGCCGCGCCCTCGCCCGAGATTCCCTGCGGCGAGCGTAGGACGGCCCATGTCGCCATGACCAGCACTGACCCGGCGGCAATCGTTGCAGTTCCGCGCCGGTTGCGCGCATTCATCGCCACGTATCCGCCGGATTCGGGATCGAGCGTTACGGCACAGGAGACCGAACATGCGCGGATTGCTGACTGCCTCTGCCTTTCTGGCCCTTTCAGCCTGCGGCGAGCCGCAGACGCCGCCCGCAGCGCAGCCCGCGCCGGATGCGTCCGCGCCGCCGGCCGCATCGACGGCGCCTGCCCCAGTGGCCGATGGCTGGCATACCGACAAATCCGCCTATGCGCTGATCGGGACCACACTGCCGGCCTTCTCGGCCAGGGAGATGCATGAGTTGCCCTTCTCGTCGGACTCGCTGCGCGGCAAATGGACGATCCTTGGCGCGTGGCCCGCCGGCAGCTTCCCGGCGGATGAGGCGACGTTCGCGACGGCGCTTGGCTCCGCCGTCGATCAGGACCCGCAGCTTGACCTGCTCATCATCCATCAGGGGCCAGACGCGGCGGGGCCGGGCGATCCGGCGTGGCCGCGTGTGATGGATGATGGAACCGCGCTTGCCGCGCTGAACCTGCCGGAGACGCCGGCCTATCTCCTGATCGGGCCGGACCTCACCATTGAAGGCTATCGCGGCGCGCTGTCCGCAACGCCGGACAACGGGATCAAGCCGGTGATCTTCGGCGTGGCCGAGATCCGCAAGCAGATCGCGGTGCCGGGCTGAGAACAACTCGCCGCCCCGAGCGCGCAAGGCCCGCCCTTCTCGATGGCGCGCCTGCATGCAGAGCGTTCGTGCATACGACCGAACCACACGTTGAAAGCCCGACAGGGCGGCAGCGGCGGCGTTTCCCTTGGAGCGCCACGCACCCGATCAGGCATTCGGCTGCGCATCAACGTCAAACGCTCGGCCTGAAATCCAACCAGAACGCAAAGAGCCCCGTCCGTTGGGTCAAGACCCGTGGACGAGGCTCTGGGCATTGCGCCATGTCGCTCAAGAGAACGACCGATCAAGATACGGTCCGCAAAGACCGACTTCGGAGTTTCTGATTTTCGTTAGCTGACGACCCGATGCGCCCTGGCCAGGTGCGCGCGCGATCAGGCCGGGGCTCCGCCTTTATCGGGGAGCCCGGATCGCTAAGCAGGTGGAGCCTCCATGTGCATTCTCCGTGTTGTTTTCACGTGTCCGCTTCTCCAGCGCTTCGACCTGACCGTTCCGCTACAACCGACGAACCGATGGTTCACCGACGAAGTAACCAAACGCGGGAGCTGCTCGGGCTCGCTGACAGGGAAAAGGTACGCCTGCGAGAATTGAGGTCAACGCTGAAGCGCCGCGTGTGCGATCACATTGTGCGACAGGCGTTCGACGCGCTGCAGCACTTGCACGCGCAGCAAAGCGGGCCTATGTGAGCGTTCACTCACATTCACCCTTGAGCGGAGTTCCACCATGATCGAGCGCACCATTGGCGATAGCCGCCCGCTCAATGCAATCGGCCTGGGCTGCATGGGCATGGCCGCTTTCTACGGCGAGCCCATGACTGAGGCGAACGCCGTGAGGCTGCTGCATGAAGCGCTCGATCTGGGCGTCGATCACTTCGATACGGCGGAGATGTACGGCCTCGGCCTCAACGAACGCCAGCTTGGCGCAGCCTTCCACGACAGGCGCGAGAAAGCTTTCATCGCGACCAAGTTCGGGCCGCGGATTGATCCCGTCACGCAGCAGCGCATGGGCGTCGATGGCTCGGCCGCAAATGCGAAACGCGCGCTGGAACAGTCGCTGCGCTTCCTCAAGACCGACCATGTCGATCTCTGGTATCTCCACCGCCGCGACTTCTCGCGCCCCATCGAAGAAACCGTGAGCGCGATGGCGGATGCGGTGAAGGAAGGGAAGGTTCGCAATATCGGCCTGTCGGAAGTCACTGCGGACACGCTGCGCGCGGCGCACAAGGTGCATCCCATCGCGGCGCTGCAATCCGAGTTCTCGATCTTCACGCGCTTCATCGAGACGGACGGCATTCTCGACACGGCGAAGGAACTGGGCACAACGGTTGTCGCCTACTCTCCACTGGGACGCGGGATGCTGGCGGGATGGTCGAAGGACTGGAAAGCATCGGGCTGGGATTTCCGTGCGGCGATGGCGCCGCGCTTTGCGGGCGAAGCGCTGGAGAACAATCTCGCGCTCGTGGAGGAGATTGCGCGCGTGGCGGCCGATGTGAATGCGACGGCTGGGCAGGTCGCGCTTGCCTGGGTGTTGCAGCGCGCGGGCAATATCGCCGCCATTCCGGGCACGACGAAGATCGCGAACCTGAAGCAGAATATCGGCGCGGCCGATGTGAAGCTCACGCCCGCCGCCCTCGCCCGTCTCGATGCGCTTGCCGCAAAGGTGAAGGGCGAGCGGTATGACGAGTCGGGCATGAAAAGCGTCAACGGCTGAGGCCGTCTACGCGCCAAGTTGAACGGCTGGTTTGTTGGTAGCGCTACGGAAACAGGACCAACACGCGCGGTCGCTGCACCGCAGCACATATTTTGAATAATCGGTATGCGAAACCGCTTGGCATCGGCAACACCTCGGGCATAGTCGCGGCAATGGGGCCCATGAGAGGCGCCGGCGGGAGAACGGAAGCCCATGACGAGCGCAACTCCGGCTGCGGCCGGCTTAACGTCCCCGTTATCCTCCCCGATGCCGCCATCCTACCGGCGCTACGCTCTTGGCCTCATGGTGGCGATCTACACAGTCAACTTCCTTGACCGGCAGATCGTCACCATCCTCATTCCCGACCTGAAGCGCGACCTGAACCTCACCGACACCGAAGTCGGCGCGATGGCGGGTCTATGGTTCGCCATCCTCTACACAACGCTCGGCATTCCCATCGCGCGCTGGGCCGACCGCGGCGACCGGCCGTGGATACTGACCGCCTCGCTCACCGTGTGGAGCGGGTTCACCGTGCTGGCCGGGTTTGCGCAGAACTTCATCACGCTGGCGATCAGCCGTGCTGGCGTCGGCGTCGGCGAGGCGGGCTGCACGCCCACCGCCCACTCGCTGCTGACGGATTACTTCCCGAAGGAATCCCGCGCGCGAGCGCTGGCCATCTATTCGATGGGCATCTCGATCGGCTCGCTGCTCGGCATGGGACTGGGCGGGATCATCGCGGCCAACTGGGGATGGCGGACGGCATTCTTCGTCGCGGGCGCGCCGGGACTCATCCTGGCGGCGCTGTCGGCATTGACGCTTGTCGAACCGCGCCGGACCGCCAGACTTGCAGCGGCGCAGGCGGCAGCCAAGGCCAAACCGATCTCGACGGTCGCCGCGCTCAAGGTGCTCTCGAACAAGCCAACCTTCTGGTTCTTCGCGCTGGGCGGCGCTTTCGCCGCGATGGTGTCGTACTCGCACTCATTTTTCCTTGCGACCTACTTCACCTACACGCAGCCGCAGGGGCTGACGGATGCTGCGGCGTTCTATGGCATCGGCGGCAACAATGCCGGGCTGTCCTATCTGGGGCTCGGGCTTGGCTTTGCGGCCGGCATCGGCGGCGTTATCGGATCGTGGCTGGGCGGCTGGTGGTGCGACAAGATGGGCGCGAAGGACCTGCGCCAGCACGCCACCCTGCCCTTGATCTTCCCGTTCATAGGCCTGCCCGTGTTCTGGTACGTCGCACAGATGGAAGACATGGTGCTCGCGATGATCCTGATGATCATCCCGAATATCGGCGTCGCGATCTGGTACGGCCCGGTCTATGGCGGCGTGCCGGGCCTGGTGCCGCCTGCGATGCGGGCGACTGCGGCGGCCATCCTGCTGTTCGTGATCAACATGATCGGCCTCGGCGCCGGCCCGCCGCTGTTCGGCATGCTCTCGGACGGCTTTGCGAACTGGCATCTTGCGCAGACGGGCACGGACCTCACCGTTGCGGCGTGCAAGACGGTGGCGCAGGACAACCCGCTATTCGCCACCTGCGCCACCAACCAGATCGAGGGACTGCGCAACGCGATCTACTGGTCGACGTCGGTACACATCCTCAGCTTCATCTGCTTCGCCCTCGTGACCCTCACGATCCGCCGCGACATGGAAAGCTAGGAGCCAGGCCTACGGCGTAGTGGCGTCGTCTGCGCGCCCGCGCAACGCAGGCTTGTTTCCGCTCAGCACTGCGGCAACGCAGGCCGTGAATTCCTTTTCGCGGAGCGTCATGTCCACGCTGGCCCGCTCGCGGGAGAATCCGGTGATCTCGGCGCAAGCTCGCTCGGCCTCGACATTTTCCGCCGTCACCTCGCGCGCAGGCCCGATCGCGGTCGTGGCCGGCTGGCCGGCATCGTCGCAGGCCGACGACAGCGACACGATCAGCGCAAAGGCCATGACAGCGCGCATGGACGCCCCCTTAAGTGCGTATTCTGCAGCCCAGCTAACACATCAGTCGTCAATCGAACGTCAATGGACGGGCGCCGCGCACCGGACCGGGCCAGATCACGGCCCGTGGAGGGATGGCCTTCGCGCTCCGATGAACTCTGCGGGACCGGCCTGTTTTTGCGCGCGGGATTGGGGTAACTGATATGAAAAGGGCCAGAAAGGCCCATGAGGAAACATCAGGCAGACACATGACCACACGCGCTCACCCCAACATCCTTGGCATCTTCCGCCGCGCTGCGGCTGCGACCGCCGCCGCCGGCATGGCGCTTTTCGCTGCTGCGTGCGGCACCATGAACATGGGCGAGATCGTGGCCCCGACGCCGCCGGCCATCGGCCTCTACGAGCTGCGCATCTACCACCCCGCGCCCGGCAAGGCCGATGCGCTCGACGCCCGCTTCCGCGATCACACCATCGACCTGTTCGAGAAGCACGGCATGAAGCCGATCGGCTTCTGGCATGTCGCGACAGCCGAAGGCGCGCCGAAGGACGACCGCCTGATCTACCTGATGGGCTACAAGGACCGCGCGGCGCGCGATGCATCCTGGTCGGCTTTCGCGCAGGATCCCGAATGGACGAAAGTCTCGACCGAGAGCCAGCTCAATGGCGCCCTCCTGAAGTCGCCGGGCGGCATCGAGAGCATCTTCCTCAACGCCACCGACTATTCGCCGCAGCTGAACACCAACTCCCCGTCCGCGCCGCGCCATTGGGAACTGCGCACCTACACGGCCAATCCGGGCAAGCTCGAGAACATCCACAACCGCTTCCGCAACCACACGATGGGCATCTTCTCGCGGCTGGGCATGACCAACTTCCTCTACTTCCGCCCCGTGGCGGACCAGGAAGCCCAGACGGACAAGATGGTCTACATCATGGCCTACCCGACGCAGGCCGCGCGCACGACGATGTGGCAGGCGTTCTCGCAGGACCCCGAATGGGTGAAGGTCCGCACCGAGAGCGAGGCCGCCGGTCCGCTGCTCAAATCGCCGGGCGGCGTCGTCTCCGTCCAGCTCAAGCCGACTGACTATTCGCCGGTGAAATAGACGCTTCAATGCGCTGCAACCTGGAACGCCCTCGGCCACCGCCGGGGGCGTTTCCGTTTGCGCTGCCTCAAATCCCTCAACGTCCGTTAGGAATAGCCCTCTTTCCGGCGAAAATCAGGAATAGGGGTATTCCTGCTTTCGTCAGGAATGAGCCCAATTCCTAATGATCGTTGAGACTTTTCGGCGACCTCTTGTATCTTGTTGCAATTGCAACTACATAAGCGCCAACGCAGAAACCAACGGGAGTTCGCAATGATCGAAGTCCGCCCTTTCAATACCCTCGGCGGCGCCAACCACGGATGGCTGGACGCCCACCACCATTTTTCGTTCGCGGAGTACTACGACCCCAAGCGCATGAACTGGGGCCGCCTGCGCGTATGGAATGACGACCTGATCGCGCCCAAGTCCGGCTTCCCGCCGCACCCGCATCGCGACATGGAAATCATCACCTATGTCCGCACCGGCGCGATCACCCACCAGGACTCGATGGGCAATCACGGCCGCACGGCGGCGGGCGATGTGCAGGTCATGTCGGCCGGCGCGGGCGTGCGCCATGCGGAGTACAATCTTGAAGACGAGAATACGACGCTCTTCCAGATCTGGATCGAACCCGATCGCACCGGCGGCCAGCCGGGCTGGGGCGCGAAACAGTTCCCGAAAGCCGACCGTTCGGGCGCCTGGTCCATCCTCGCCTCAGGCAAGGGCGATGAAGGCGCGCTGGATATCCGGGCCGACGCCCGCGTGGCAGGCATCACGCTGGACGCCGGACAGGAGATCGTCTGGGAAACCGAGCCTCACCGCCACGTCTATGCGGTTGCGGCCACGGGCGCCATCGAGGTGGAAGGCAACACGGCCAGCGCCCGCGACGGCGTTGCGGTAACCGGCACGTCTCGTATCGTCTTCCGCGCGGTCGAAGGCCCCGCCGAGATCGTGCTCACCGATACGCTGTAGCCCTACGGTTAACCCGTCTTCATTCTCCTTCGGCTTGTATGTGGGCTATGGTGTCCACCTGCAGGTCGAAGGGGAATATCCATGAAGAAAGCCGCTCTCGCGCTCGCGCTTGGCGCATCTCCCCTGCTCGCAGGCTGCATCGTCACCGACGTGGCGGGCGCTGCGGTCGGCCTGACCGTCGGCGCGGTCGGCGCCGTGGGTGGGGCCGCTATCGATCTCGTGACCACCGACGAAGACGAACAGCAAAGCCAGGACATCGAGCGCCTGAAAAAGGAAAACGAGGAACTGCGCCGCAAGCAGGCCAACGCCCCGAAATAGGCTGCAAATCGACGCCGGAGGCCTTTTCCAAACCGTCCATTCATCCCACCTTCATGTCAGGCCCGATGAAATCGGCTTTCCGCCGCCAGACCGGCTGATCCAGAGAATTGGACAATAAAACAGGGACTCGGAACATGCGCATCGCCGCCCTCGCCGCCTCCGCCCTCGCCGGCCTTCTCCTCGCCGCCCCCGCCTTCGCCGTAACCGTCGAAACGAAGATGTCGCCGGAATTCCAGGAAAAGCTGGAAAACGACATCGGCGTGCGCGAAGCGCGCGTGCTGTCCGACGCGCTGAGCGGCAAGATCACCAGGATATTCGACGAGCGCGGCGTCCAGGCCGACAAGGTCGTCGTGACGATCCAGGACGCCCGCCCCAACCGCCCGACCATGGAGCAGGTGTCGGCCAAGCCCGGCCTCGACTCGATGCGCTCGATCAGCCTCGGCGGCGCCAAACTCTCCGGCGTCGCGTATGACGCCGCCGGCAACGAGATCGGCCGCTTCGACTATCGCTGGTACGAGAACGATCTCAGCAATCTCGTCGCCGCAACCACCTGGTCTGACGCGCGCTCGACCTTCGACAAATTCGCCCGCCGCTTCGCGGACAAGCTGTCCTGATCGACAGGGCAATCGGCATCAGCCAGTCGGCAGCAAGGTTCGCCCTGCTGCCGATTTCTTTTACGGTATCCCCGTCACCTTGTGCGTCTGCAGACTCAGCCGCCATTGCGGATGCGCGAGGCAGTAGGCGATGCACGCAGCCGTATTCGCCGCGCGGTCGGGGCCATCCATCGGTTGCAGGAAAAAATTGCGGAAGCTCAGCCCCGCGAACTTCTCCGGCGGCGCGTCGGCCTGCGGATAGACCAGCTTCAGCTCGCCGCCGCTTGTCTGCTTCAGCTCCGCGGTGGACTTCGGCGACACGCAGATCCAGTCGAGCGACGCAGGCGCCTCAATCGTGCCATTGGTTTCAACAGCCACCTCAAAGCCCTTCGCGTGCAACGCCGCGATGAGCGCATCGTCGAGCTGCAGCAACGGTTCTCCGCCCGTGCAGACAACGTAAGGCTTGCCGCCCCCGCCCTGCCAGCGCGCGGCGACATGAGCCGCCACAGCATCAGCCGTCGCGAACTTGCCGCCGCCATCGCCATTCACGCCGATGAAATCCGTATCGCAGAATTTGCAGACGGCGCTGGCGCGATCGCGCTCCAACCCGCTCCACAGATTGCAGCCCGCGAAACGCAGGAACACTGCCGCGCGGCCCGTATGCGCGCCCTCGCCCTGCAGCGTGTAGAAGCACTCCTTGACCGAATACGTCATGCCGCGCGCCACTTCGCCCAGCCATTCGCGCGCAACTCGCACGCCGGGCATGACCCGCAGCCATAGCCCCACGCATGCCGCTGCGTGCGGTCGCCGAGATAGCAGGTGTGCGTCTCTTCCACGATGAGGTCGACCAGCGCCTGTCCGCCCAGCTCGTCCGCCAGCGCCCATGTCTGCGCCTTGTCGAGATACATCAGCGGCGTCTCGATCGGCGTCGCGCGATCCATGCCGAGCGTGAGTGCAGTCTGCAGCGCATCCATCGTCGCGCGCCGGCAATCGGGATAGCCCGAGAAATCCGTCTCGCACATGCCGCCGACCAGCGCGTGCAATCCGCGCCGATAGGCGATGGCGCCGGCGAATGTCAGGAACACCAGATTGCGCCCCGGCACGAATGTGCTCGGCAGGCCGCTATCGGCAAAGCCGATCTCCAGCTCGCGCGTCAGCGCCGTGTCCGACACCTCGCCCAGCACGCCGAGGTCGAGCATGTGATCCTCGCCCAGCTTCGCGCCCCACGCGGGAAACTGCGCACGCAGCTTCGCAAGGAACACGTCGCGGCACTGAAGCTCGACGCGATGGCGCTGGCGATAGTCGAAGCCAACCGTCTCCACCCGCGCGTAGCGCGAGAGCGCCCATGCGAGACAGGCGGCGGAATCCTGTCCGCCGGAGAACAGCACGAGAGCGGAAGCCTGGGTCGTCATCCCGCCCCGATGGGCCTGCCGTCATGCGAGGTCAAGACGATCTCCCGCGAAGCCGCGCAGCGGGCGAGTTGACAGATAGTACTTTTTACTGAAGAGTACTCTTTGTGAGTCGGAAACGGCCGCGACGCGAAGGATCGAAGCGAGATGAACGTCACACGCGAAGAGGCCGCAAAGGCGCTCGACGATATCGACCGCGCAAGCGACCGCGTCGCGAAGCTTCAGGGCTATCACCATGGCGCGCCCCATTTCATCATCTGGGGCCTCGTCTGGCTGGCGGCGAACACAACCAGCTATTTCATGCCCGACATGCAGCAATATGCGTGGCCGGCCGCGCTCGCCCTGGGATTCATCGCGAGCACCGTTACAGGCATCCTGCACAGCCGAAAATGGTCGCGAGGCGAACCACGCACGGCCGCTGACCGCCGCATCGGCTCGCGCATCGGCATGACGGCCGGGGTTGTCATAGCCTTCATCCTTTGCGTCGCGCTGATTGCGCAACCAGCCTCAAGCCGCGAACTCAACGCGATGATCTCCATTTTCTTTCCCTTCATCTATATGGGCGCAGGAATCTGGGCGGGCTGGCGGTTGTTCGCGATCGGGCTCGTCACGGCGGCGGCAATCATGGTCGGCTATCACTGGATTCCAGACCATTTCGATCTCTGGATGGGCCTGTTCGGCGGCGGCGCGCTGATCGCCGGCGGCATCTGGCTGAGGACGGCCTGACCATGGACGGGCCCGACGAGATCATCCACCAGTCAACGCGGCTGCGCATCGTGGCCACCCTGAACGCGCTGCCCAGCGGCGAACTGCTCGAATTCGGCAAGCTGAAATCCATCCTCGGCGCGACCGACGGCAACATGGCGACCCATCTCGGCGCGCTGGAGAAAGCCGGCTACATCGCGGTCGAGAAGGATTTCGTCGGCAAGAAGCCGCGCACGCGGGTCAGCCTCACGCGGGCCGGCCGCAAGGCGTTCGAGCGCCATGTGGCTTACCTGAAAGACCTGCTGAATCAGGGCGGCTGACCACCCCCTTTGTCCGCGCCGGCGACGCAGGCACTCTCGCTGCGGGCGCTCCGTGATTCTCTCACGGGCGAAGGCAGGGAGGCGGGACGTGGCTTCATCGAGGATCGTTCTGGGATTCGTCCTGGCGGGAACACTCGCCGCATGTGGCGAGCAGGCGCCGGCAGACACCAACGCGGCAACCGCACCTGCGGCGGAGACCGGGGCGCCACCGGCGACAGAAGTCGCGACGCCCGCAGCCGGCGCTGGCCCCATCGACGGGCTTTGGCGCTGCAAGATGAATGGCGACATCCCGCTCGGCACGCTCACCTTCGCGGGCGGCTCTTACGTCTTCCAGACGACCAATACGGGCTGGGAGCCGAACCCCAATCCGGCGGACGGCGCGGGCACTGTAAAGTTCGAGGAGAACTTCGTGCTGCCCGAAACGGGTCCGCTGAAAGACAAGTTTCAAGTCACCGGCGCGTTCGGCGACGGGTCATTCATCAACTTCAACACCAATCTTGGGATGATGTTCGGCTGCCGCCGGCCCTGAGCAGCCGGTCAATAGTCGCGCCACGCCCCGTCGCGCCCGCGCAGGCGGACGCGGCCGCCTTCGGTCTCGACATCGGCAGGCGAAGCCAGCGCCTTCGACACGCCGCCGGGAATGTCGATGACATAGTGCGGCTGGGCGAGACCCGAAACGCGGTCACGCAACTGGCGGACAAGCGCCTGCCCCTCCGCCACCGTCGTGCGGAAGTGCGAGGTGCCGGGCGCGAGATCGGCGTGGTGCAGATAGTAGGGCCGCACCCGCACCTCGACCAAAGCCCGCATCAGGTCGGCCAGCGTATCGATGTCGTCATTGACGCCTTTGAGCAACACGCTCTGGCTCAGCAGCACGATGCCCGCGTCCGCCATGCGCGCAAGCGCCGCGCGGGCGGCAGACGTGAGTTCGCGCGGGTGATTGCAATGAACGGCGACATACACCGCCTTGACGCCGGAACGGATGGCCTCGACGAATTCGTTGGAGATGCGCTCTGGATCGGCGACCGGCATGCGCGTGTGCCAGCGGATCGCCTTCACATGCGGGATCGCTTCCAGCGCGCGCGTCAACGCACCGGCGCGGCGGGCCGACAGCATGAACGGATCGCCGCCCGTGATGATGACTTCCCAGATCTCAGGACGCGCGCGGATATAGGCCAGCGCCCCTTCGAGTTCGGCGGGCGAGAGATTGCCCTGCTTCTCCGGCCCGACCATTTCGCGCCGGAAGCAGAACCGGCAATAGACCGGACAGACCGCCACCGCCTTCAGCAGCACGCGGTCGGGATAGCGATGCACGATGCCCGGCACGGCCTCATGCGCGGCATCGCCGATCGGATCGGGCAGCTCTTCCGGCTGCACATCGCGTTCGGCCAGCGACGGCACGAACTGGCGCGCGATGGGATCGTTCGGATCGGCGCGGTCGATCAGGTCCGCCAGCGCAGGCGTGATCGCCGTCGCATAGGCCGCCATGACCGGCGCAAGCTCGCCAGCGCGCGGCGCGAGCCCGGCGGCCGCCAGGTCCTGCTCCGTGCGCAAAGTGCGCGAGAATGGAAGGTCGATAAGGCGGGTCACACGGTTATCCGGGCGGCTCGGGAATGGGCGCCTCTATGACCGCCTCAGCGCGTAAAGTCCACCAGATCGCCCAGCCGCTCGATGGCCACGACAGCACGCTCGTCCACCCCCTGATCGCGCAACATTCCCGCAAACAGATAGGTCGCGTCCGGCTCGGCCGCACATTCGGCGACTGCATCGGCGATCTGCGGCCAGGCGTCGCTTCCGAATTTCAGCACCAGGTCCAGCGCGCCGATGGCGGACAGCACCATCATGGAGGTCGGCGCGACGTCCTGCAGCCCGCCCTCCGGCCCGAACATGATGGGGGCGATATCCCGCAACTTGCCGATCTGGTCACGGTGCTCGACGACGAACCGGCCGATGATCCGCTCGGCCTTCCAGTCGACCCATTCGGACGTACACGGTTGCGGCGTGGTCGCGCACGCGGCCAGCAGCGGAAGCGCCAGCATGGCGGCGGCGATCGGTTTCATCATGGCGCACCTCTTTGACGGCATAGGACAGGTTCAGACGGGCGGCGTCCAGAGCACATCTGCGATCCGCCGCGCCCCGCTGGCCAGCATCACCAGCCTGTCGAACCCGAGCGCGCAGCCGCTGGCCGGCGGCATGTGTGCGAGCGCGGCGAGGAAATCCTCATCCAGCGGATAGCGCTCGCCATAGGCCGCCTGCTTCACATTCATCTCGGCTTCGAAGCGGCGGCGCTGCTCGGCCGGATCGTTCAACTCGCCAAATCCATTCGCCAGCTCAACGCCGCATGCATAAAGCTCGAACCGCTCGGCAAAGCGCGGGTCGCGCTCCAGCGGGCGCGCGAGCGCCGCTTCTTCGGCGGGATACTCGCACAGCAATGTCAGCCTCCCCTGTCCCAGCTTCGGCTCGATGTGCTGCACCAGCACGCGGCTGAAGATGTCGGACCATGAGTCATCCGCGCCGACGCGCACATCCCTGCCCTGCGCCGCGCGCGCAAGGCCATCGCGGTCGCCCAGCACGGCTTCGAGCGCGATGCCCGCATGTCGCGCGAACGCCTCGATCAGCGTCAGCCGCTCGGGATCGGCATGGGGGTCGCAGGTCTGGCCGCGCCATTCCAGCAGTTTGCGGTCGATGCCGAGCACGGCCTCGCGGCAGATATCGACCGCATCCTCCATAACGAGATTCCAGGAGCCGCCCGTCCGATACCATTCCAGCATGGTGAACTCGGCCGAATGCAGCGGCCCGGACTCGCGGTTGCGGTAGACGCGCGACAAGTCGAAAATCTTCGTCTCCCCCGCCGCCAGCAGCTTCTTGCAGGCGAATTCGGGCGAGGTGTGCAGGTAGAGCGGACGGCCCGCCCCGCCCCCCTCGTCCTGCCGGGCGGTGGCAAAAGCGTGCAGGTGGGCCTCGTTGCCGGGAGAGACCTGCAGCGCCCCGCATTCGACCTCGGTGAAGCCCCGCGCCTCGAACCAGCCCCTCAGGCCGCGCCTGATCCGGCCCCGCGCGTCGAGGAAGGGACGCCGGTCGGCGTGCGATTCCTTGTTCCACCAGGGGGTTGGGGCGCTCAAACAAGCCTCCACAGGCGGCCAAAAGCCGGGCTTGGCCGCTGGGGCGGGGCATTGTATGACCGCGCCGCTTCAACAGTTTCCGACCGGCCGAGCCATACTCCGCCGTTGGCTCAAATACAAAGGCGTTTCCCGTGGTCAAAGTCATCGCCAGCGACGTGCGTAAAGGCAACGTTCTCGAGAACGAGGACGGCAAGCTCTACACCGTCCTCAAGGCCGAGACCTACCGACCGGGCAAGGGCACGCCGACCGCCACCATCGAGATGCGCCGCATCTCCGACGGCGTGAAGGTCGTCGAAACCTACAAGACCACCGATCAACTCGAACGCGCCTTCGTCGAGGAAGTGAAGCACACCTACCTCTACAAGGACGACCCGAACTACGTGTTTATGAACCCGGACAATTACGAGCAGATCACCGTGCCGGCCGCGATGCTCGGCGACGACGCCGCCTATCTCGACGAAAACATGACCTGCGACCTGCTGATGTTCGACGGCGCGCCGGTGGCCATCTCCCTGCCGCAGCGCGTGACGCTCGAAATCGTCGAGACCGAGCCGGTCGTGAAAGGCCAGACGGCTTCAGGTTCGTACAAACCGGCCATGCTCTCCAACGGCATTCGCGTCATGGTCCCCCCGCACATCGGCACGGGCACCCGCATCATCGTCTCGACCGAAGACGGCTCCTACGTGGAACGCGCGAAGGACTGACCCTACGCTGCAAAGCAAATACATGGCCCCCGGAGCGCATAGCTCCGGGGTTTTTGTATGCGAACGATGCGGCGCGAGTCCCCTATCCGCCCTCGCGGTTCGACGGACGCAAGCCCATGCCGAGCATGGCCTTGCTGCTCACCATGAGGGCTCAAGCTACCTTCGTCAGAGAGAGGGCCCTCATGTGAGTAGTTCGACTGCGCAGGCAGGCGAACGTCCGTCGAACCACGAGGAGCCGGGCTCACCGCCGCCTAGAACCGCGAAAAATCAGGCGCACGTTTCTGCTGGAATGCCATGAAAGCTTCCATCGCCTCAGCCGACTTCAGGCGCTCGCCGAAGATCGCGCCTTCCGTGCGCAGGTGAGCGAGGATTTTCTCGCCATCGCGCATCAGCTTCTTCGCCGCCATCACCGCGCCCGGCGCGCGTTGCGTCAGCTTGACCGCAGCCTCGCGTGCAGCCGGCAGAACTTCGGACGCATCCATCGCAGCATTCGCAACGCCAAGCTCGGCGGCCTGCGCGCCCGTCATCGCCCCGCCCAGCGCAAACATCGCAAACGCCCGGCGATGGCCGATATGGGCGGGCATCAGCAGCGAGGATGCCGCTTCAGGAACGAGCGCAAGGTTGACGAACGGCGTGGTCAGCCTGGCTTCCCGCGCCACGAAAACGAGGTCGCAATGCAGCAGCATGGTCGTGCCGACGCCTACGGCCAGCCCCGGCACAGCGGCCACGATGGGCTTGGGAAACTGCGCGATCGCCTCGATGAAAGCGCCAGCCGCCGGAGGCTCGCCGCCCGCTGCAGCCGCCGCGAAGTCCGCGAGATCGTTGCCCGAGGTGAAGCTGTCGCCCGTCGAACCGATCACGACAACGCGCGTCGCCTTGTCCTCGACCGCCCGCGCAAGCGCCGCAGTCGCCGCGCGATACATCGCGTTGGAAAGGGCGTTCTTCTTGTCGGGCCGGTTCCACAGAATCTCTGTGACGCCATCAGCCTCGCTGATTTTCACAAGGTCCGTCATGCCTTTTCCCCTTCTGCCTGCCGCCGCTGCGGCTCCGCCGTTCCAGCGCACGGCGGACAGCGCGCATCAGGCCGGCATTTTCACACGAACATAGCTGAGCCGGTTGCCGCGGGCGACGTAGAACATGTCGAACCCATCGTCCGAGACGTGGCCAAGTTCGTAGTAGAACGAACCGGATTCGCCGGTCACTTCGACATAGCGCGAGGCTGGCGTGAATGTTTCTTCCACACCCTTGGGCGCATCCGTCCCCGCAAACACGCGCCAATTGGCCGTGGCAGACTCCGCCCCCTCATAGGTCTCGGTCCACTCCCCCGAAGACGTAATCGTCAGCATCGACTTGTCGTCGTCGGCATACTGGAACGTACCGGCCAGCTTCGCGCCGATCTGCTCCAGCGACATCTTGTTGGCGTCGGTGATCGACGGCCCGGCCGCCTGCGGCGTCATCGAGTCCGGCGCGTTGGCGGTGGGCGCTGCTTCGGGCGCGGTATCCGCCGGGCCGCACGCGGCCAGCAACACAAGCGCCAGCAAGATCGATCCGCCCAGTCGCAATCCGCCCAGTCGCATCATCCACTCCCGACAGACCCCGCGCCTAACTCAACGCACGGGACATCACGGAGATCGGCCCATGCACAGTATCGAGCCGCCCCGCAGGCTTGAAGCCACACTTCGCATAGAATGGCTCCGAACGCGAATTGGCCGAGGCAAACAGCTCGCGCGCCTCCAGGGCTCGCGCAAACAGCGCCGCCTCTTCCACCAGCTTGCGCCCGATGCCTCCGCGCCAGAGATCCGGCTCCACGAACGGCCCGTCGAGATCGGCCGCGCCATCGTCGCGCGGCACGACCACGGCAAACCCCGCAGGCGCCCCCCAATACTCGAACACGATGACCAGTCCCGCCGCTATGTGATCGGCGGGCAGTTCCAGCGTGGCCGGATGCTGCAGGGATTCCGGCCGCGCAGCATCCCACTGAACCGACGCACGGCGCTGCAATTCCTCCAGCGCTTGACGCTCCGAAGGATGCGCGGGGCGGAATTGGCGGGTGATGGGATCAGCCTACGATTTCATCGAGACGGAAGAAGAAGTTGATCTCGCGCTCGGCAGACGCTTCGGAATCCGAACCGTGAACCGAGTTCTCGCCGATCGACTGGGCGAACAGCTTGCGGACGGTGCCGTCGGCGGCCTTGGCCGGATCGGTCGCGCCCATGACGTCGCGGTGGTGGGCGACGGCGTTCTCGCCTTCGAGGACCTGGATCACAACCGGGCCCGACGTCATAAAGTCGACCAGTTCGCCGAAGAAGCCGCGCTCTTTATGTTCGCCGTAAAAGCCCTCAGCCTGGGCGCGCGTGAGGCGCACGCGCTTCTGGGCGACGACGCGGAGGCCGGCCTTCTCGAACACGGCGTTGATCGCGCCGGTGAGGTTACGCTTCGTGGCGTCCGGCTTGATGATGGAGAAGGTGCGTTGGACGGCCATGTCGTGTTCCTGAAAGTCTGTACCTGAAGCGCGAAAACCGCGCCTGAATCGGGGTTGGACGGCCCCTATAGCGCCCGCCGATGACGCCGCCAACAGGCCGTGATGGTTTATTGGCAGGTCGCGACACCCCATATACAGCGGGTATCCGAGGAGCAGCCCATGACCCAGCCCAACGCCACCCAGATCGCCGACTGGAATGGCGCCGTGGGGGAGCGATGGGCCGCCGAGCAGCAATCCCTCGACGTCCTGATCCAGCCCTTTGGGGACGCCGCCCTTGCGGCGGCCAATGCCGGCCCCGGCGAGAAGGTGCTCGATATCGGCTGTGGCTGCGGGGAGACCTCGCTGACGCTGGCCCGCGCGGTGGGGCCGTCCGGCGAAGTGCTGGGCGTTGACGTTTCCGGCCCCATGTTGCGGGTCGCTCGCAATCGCGCCGCCGGGCTGTCCAACATCACCTTCATGGAGGCCGACGCCTCCCAGGCCCCGCTGCCGACCGGGTTTACCCTGCTGTTCTCGCGCTTTGGCGTGATGTTCTTCGACAAGCCCACCGAAGCCTTCGCCCGCATGGGCAAGGCGCTGACGCCCGAGGGGCGGCTGGCCTTCGTCTGCTGGCAGCCCGCCGCGCTCAACCCCTGGGCGACCGTAGCGGCCCGCGCGGCGCTCGAAGCCGCCGGCCTGCCCGCCCCGCAGACCGACCCGCGCGCCCCCGGCCCGTTCGCCTTTGCCGACGCCGAATACACCGCCGGCATACTGGAGCGGGCTGGCTTCAGCCACGTCACAGCCGCGCCGGTCGAAGCGCCCATGCGGCTGGGCGCCACCGTGCCCGAGGCTGCCCTCTCCGCCCTGAAGGTGGGCCCTGCCGCCCGTATCGCCCGCGAGGCGGGGCCGGATGCCTTCCCGAAGCTGCTGGCGGCGGTCGAGGGCGCGCTCTCGAATCATGCCTCCCCGTCAGGCGAGGTCCTGCTGACGGGACGGACCTGGGTTTTCACGGCGCGCTGGCATTGATCGCGACACGTCCGCCTCATTGCCGCGATCGCGATAAGCCGATCCGCGCGCGCAATCCGGCTAACTGCCTGCGAAAGCACGGTTTTGAAGTGTTAAAAAAGTCCTGCGAGGCGCCTTCCTTACGTCGCGGTTCATCCCTATTTCGAAGCCATCAAAAGACCGGGACACGAATCCCGGCCAAGGAACAGAAAAGAGAACGGGCCTCCCATGCTCGCCAAACGCCTGATCGTCGCCACCTTCGCCGCCCTCGCCGTCGCCCTCGCCCCGTTCGTCTTCGGGGGAGAGCGCGATCTGTTCGTGGACATGGAACCGTTGCCGTCATTGGTCGCGTCGAACTAGTCCTGCTCACCGGCATCACAACCCCGTAGGGCTCCGCAGACAGGGCGGAATAGCCGGGGCAAGCTCGCATCAGCGGGATCGCAAGTGCCGATCAAGCATAGGGATGATCCTGAGCAGCGCGGCTCAGCCGCACGCCCATCGAAGGACGAGGCCGTGTTCACAACTGCCCCCGCCAAAAATCTTCAGCTCCCTCCCGCCTGCAACAACCAAAACTTTCAAAGTCCTGGGTGTGGGAAACGCCAACTGCAAAAATAAATCGTCGTCACGACTTTCCCCCTCCCCTTCAACGTAACCCATTATGCCTCCATCGCTCCGCAAGGAGGGCAGCCGTACACTGCCGGCGCGGGGCGATGCGTGTGGAGCAATTCATGCGCGGGGACGCGGGTCTTCCGCTCTTCGGACTACGGACCACGAACTACGGACTAAAACCTGCGGAGCCATCCGCGTCCCCGGCCCTCCATCTTATCGG
>CAZGWV010000012.1:41634-51624 GCA_964529555.1 uncultured Rhizobium sp. | reverse complement strand
CGCTCGTGATCTTCGCCGGCAAGGAATACGGCACCGGCTCCTCGCGCGACTGGGCCGCCAAGGGCACCCGCCTGCTGGGCGTCCGCGCCGTCATCGCGGAAAGCTTCGAGCGCATCCACCGCTCGAACCTGATCGGCATGGGCGTGCTTCCGCTGCAATTCGCCGACGGCGTCAGCTGGAAGTCTCTCGGGTTGACCGGCGCGGAAACCGTCACAATTGACGGAATCACGGAGCTCCTGCCGCGCCAGACCGTCACTGTGAAGCTCGCCTTCCCGAACGGCACGACGCAGACATTTGAAGCGAAAGTCCGCATCGATACGGAAAACGAGCTGGATTACTTCCGAAACGGCGGCATTCTTCACTATGTTCTACGGGAGCTCGCCAAGGCTTCGTGATCGGAAATGCGCTGTTTCTCACAGCGTCTTGATTCGAGGTTTTGTGCATCTGCGAGATAACGGGACGGAATGAAGTCGGCATCCCGCCTCCTCTGCGCACTGATCGTGCTGCTCGTCGCTCCGGCCGCGTCCGGCCAGCGTGGCGGCATGAACGTGCCTGAGCACGCCGGCCGTCCGGTCGTCATGGAGCTGTTCTCGAGCCAGGGCTGCGGCAACTGCCCGGCCGCCAACGAGAACATCGCCCTGCTCGCCGAGCGCTCGGACGTGATCGCCCTTACCTACCCGGTCGGCATCTGGGACTATCTCGGCTGGGACGACACCTTCGCCAAGCCCGAATTCACCGACCGCCAGAAACGCTACAACCGCGCGCTGAACTATCGCGGCCCCTACACGCCGCAGGTCGTCTATTCCGGCCGCGTGCATGGACCGGGCACGAACATCCAGGACATCGAAGAACGCTTCGCCGTCCGCGACATCAGCCCCTATCCCGTGTCCGTCGCGCTTGCCGATGGCGGCGCGACCATTTCAGGCACGCTGCCGCAGGGCGCCGACAAGGCCAACGTGGTGGTCGTCCATTTCCGTCCGGGTTTGACCAAGGTCACGCCAGGCGGCGGCACGAACAAGGGCAAGCCGATGTCCTACTGGAACCTGGTGACGAAGTTCGAGTCGCTGGGCGAATGGACGGGCGGCTCCAAACGCTACAACGTCTCCTGCCCTGCCGGCTGCGTCGTCATGGTGCAGAAGGGCGGCCGGGAAGGCATGATCATCGGCGCGGCCCAGAAGAAGTAGGTCTCGGGAACACCGGCCTTTCGATCCTTACTCCACCAGTTCGCCAAGCGGCGTCACATACGCCCCCCAGTCCAGCTCGTTCAGCCCGAACGCCCATGCGGCTGCACGCGCATTGATATCCGCCGCAACCTGCTGAGCCGCCGGGCTCGCATTTTCAGCCGTCGCGGCGCTCACCGTCACCCAGCCGCGATCATTGACCCGCCACGCCCTGACGACGATGGCGACGCCTTCCGCCGTCCGCGTGATGTGCTCGGCAACCGGGCGCCCGACGCCGATCTCGCCCGCCGGCGCCACATCGGTCGGCGCCAGACGCGCGATGGACTCCGCCACCATCTGCGGACCCAGCGCCGCCAGCACGGGACGCTGCTGATACGGCGCCCCCAGCCCGAACCCGCCCTCGGGCCTGCGCACGATGCGATAGGCCGGCCCTTCGGCGGGGCGCACATCGACCTCCGCAATGTCAGCCGCCGCGACTTTCACCACATCGAGATCGAGCCAGTGGACCGCCCGCTGCAGCGGCGGCAGCACCGCGCCCTCGACAGACCATGCCTGCAAATCGTCAGGCTTGCGCACATAGCTGCGCCCGTCGCGGAAGCCGGCGATCACCTTGGCAAAATTGTTGCCCCGCCCGTCGCCCACTTCCAGCAACGCGCCGGTTCCGCCCGCACCCGGATCGCCAACACCGATGCGGTCGAACTTGCGATCGTCCCGCGTCATCGCGCGGCCATAGGTGATCGTCGACAGTGCGAGATTGAGATCCTGGATGCGCGCCGGACTCACCGGATAGGAGCCCTTCTCGGCCAGCACCCACTCATCGCCATTGAGGACGATATGGTAGCTCTCCTCCTTGGTCGACACCATGATGAGCGCGACGAGATCCGCCTTGCTCTCGAACGCCGGCAGCACGCGCTGGCCGACTTCGGATCGCGCGATTTCATCCTGCGCCGGCAACAGCGATAAGGCGGCCAGCGCGGCGCATACGCCAGCGGCAGCCGCGATCACGATCAATGCCTTCTTACGCTGGCGCGCGCCGACCTCGCTCATTTCGCGCCTCCACGCCCACGATTGCGCCAGACCATCACACCGATGCCGATGAGCCCAATAATGAGCGGGGGCAGCCAGATGTTGACGAAGGACAACTGGCCCGCGAGCGCATCCACATCGCGGCGGAATTCACGCTCCACCGCGCGCAGCTGACGGCGGACCTCCACAGCCTGCTCGCGATAGCTGGAGATGGCCGCAAGCTCTTCCTCGCTCGACGCCGCCCCGCCCGCGCGCCGCGCTTCCAGCTCGCCGGCCCGCGCCTCCGCATCGGCCAGAAGCTTTTCAAGCCGGCTCTGCTCGGCATAGAGCCGCTGGCGCGCAGCGGTCTCGATATCATCCACGCGCGTCATCGGGCGCGCGGCGGGTGCGCGCGAACGCAGCTCCGTCAGCGCATAGTCGCCGCTGAGATTGTCGAGCGCGTTGAGAACGAACGCCGCATTGTCGGCCAGAGCCTGCCGCGTCTGCGGATGCACGTAGAAACCATCGTCGAACATATCCGCGTCGGCGACGAGAATGATTTCCGCCGGCGATTCCGACGATGACACGAAAGGCGGCGCACGCCCCATCGCCTGGCGCTGCAGCTCCGCAAGGACCGGGTCTTCATCGTCATCGGGCTGTGGCGGCCGCTCGAATGTCGAGCGCAGCTTGCCCGACAGTCTTCCCGCAATGACGGGGCTCTGCCCTGCGGGTCGATAGGCGTCCATCACGGCGCGCGGGCTGGGGTCGCTCATGGCAAATTCGCGCGGCATCAGGGCAGCGTTTGCGCTCGCGGTGATGAGCGCCTCGAATGTGACGTCTGCGCGTGGCGTGAAGGCCAGATGCCCGGCCGAGCCGAAATTGATCGGGCGCGACAGGTCCGCCGTCACGACATCGGCTTTCGACATCAGGCTCGGCGGCGGCGCGATGAACAGCGGCTGGCCCGCCTGCGTAACCCGCCCGCCGCCCGCATCCACATTGACCGGCAGCGCCAGCGTGCTGTCCGCCACCACTTCGGGCGCCAGCGAGACGCCCAGCATCCGCTCCACGCGCGCAAGGCTCGAAGCAGTCGGCGCCTGTCCGCCGCGCTGCACGGCCGCCGCGCGCGCCGCCGGATCGAGCGCGATCAGCGCCATGCCCTTGTGAAGCAGGAACTGGTCGATCAGATATTGCTGCCACTCGGTCATCGGACCGGGATGCACGATCATCAGCACATCGGTTCCGGCAGGCAGCTCGCGGAAATCCGGGTCGAGCACGACCACATCGTAAGCGCGCCGCGCCTCGCGCACGAGGAAGGCGGCTTCCGGCTCGCTGGGATGCAGCTGGTAAGGCGTCAGCGAAGAGATCACGGCAATGCGCGGCGGCGCGGGGTCGTCGAGCTGCGAGATCAGGCGCACCAGCTCGTATTCCAGCAGCGCGTCGCGCTCGGGCGCAAGGAAGGGAATGGCGATGGCGTCGTCCACCGTGTTGTGGCCGATGATGCCGACATAGAGCGGCTCGCCACGGTCGGTGGGCGCAGGCGTGAGCCCCGCCCCGGCGATGCGCTCCTCTTCTTCCGAATACGGCTCCGGCTCGATCTCGCGCACCTTCACCTTGCCGCCGGAATAGGCCGCGATCTCCGTCATCATCTGACGCACGCGATCGGCATGCGCGCGGATCGCGGGGAAGTCGGAGCCGAGGCTGCGCGAATAGACGAACTCCAGCTCCACCGGCTCGATCAGCCGCTCCACGACCTGCCGCGCCGAGGACGAGAGCGTGTAGAGCTTGTTGGCCGTGAAGTCGGCGCGCACAGGCGCCAGCCACTTCCACGCGGCCAGGTTGAGCCCCGCGAAGATCACGACGGCGGCAAGGCTTGCAAGAATGGCGTAGTGCGTCCTGCGCATCACCCGCCCTTCCTGACGCTGACCCAGATCGCATTGAGCGACAGCCACAGCGCAATGAATCCGACATAGAAAACCAGCGCACGAAGTTCGAGCACGCCACGCTGCGCCGCCTCGAAATGCGTGAGCAGCGAGAAGGAAGCCAGCGCATCGGCCGCGCCCGGCCCGAACACGCCGGCAAGTCCCGACGCTACAACGGGCAACCCTGCCGCCGTGAAGACGAAGCCCACCGCAACCGACAACACGAACGCCACCACCTGATTGCGCGCCACTGCAGACATCGCACACGCAATTGCCAGATAGCCGCCCGCCATCAGGAAGCTCATCCCGTAGGTCAGCAGGATCGCGGCATTGTCTGGCGCGCCGAGCCAGTTCACCGACATCCACATCGGCGTCGTGAACAACAGCGCCGCCGCCGCCACCGTCCACGCCGCAAGGAATTTGCCCAGCACGAGCGACCATGTCGGCGCGGGCAATGACAGCAACAGCTCAAGCGTCCCGCCCTTCGCCTCGTCCGCCCACAGCCGCATGGCGATGGCGGGCAGGAAGACGAGATAGAGCCACGGATGGAACAGGAAGAACGGCGCAAGGTCGGCCTGGTTGGTCTGGAAGAAGCGCCCGATCTCGAACGTGAATGCGCCCAGCGCGATCAGGAAGATGGCGATGAACACATAGGCGAGCGGCGTGAGGAAATACGCCGCCAGCTCGCGCACATAGACCGCGCGCATGGCGTTGGTCGCCTGGCCAAAGCTCTCTTTCCAGTCGGAGGCCGCAGCATGGCTCATGCGCTCGCCTCCCCGCGCGTCAGCGCATAGAATGCGTCCTCCAGCCGCCCGCCCGGCGCCTTGCTCGCAAGCTCTGCCGGCGTCGAATCCGCCACGATCTCGCCACCGTCGATCAGGATGGCGCGCGAACACATCGCCTCCACCTCGTCGAGCTGGTGCGTGGAGATGAGGATCGCCTTCGCTTCCCCCATGCGCTTGATAAGGCCGCGCATCGCGATCTTCTGGTTGGGGTCGAGCCCGTCTGTCGGCTCATCGAGGATCAGCACCGGCGGATCGTGCACGATGGCGCCCGCCAGTGCGACACGCCGGCGATAGCCCTTCGACAGCGTCTCGATCGGACGCGCCAGCACATCGGCGATGGCCGCGTCTTCCGCAGCCCGCGCGATCGCATCCCTCGCCGCCGTGCCGCGCAAGCCATGCGTGCGTGCGAGGAAGGCGAGAAAATCGCGCGCCGACAGATCGAGATAAAGCGGCGCGCCCTCCGCGAGATAACCAAGCGCCAGTTGCGCGCGCGTGCGCTCGGACTGGATCGACGCGCCATTGATCCACGCATCGCCCGCGTCGGGCTCGAGATAGCCCGCGATCATGCGCAGCGTCGTCGACTTGCCTGCCCCGTTCGGCCCCATGATGGCGACGGTCTCGCCGCGCGCCACGCGCAGGCTCACCCGCTTCACTGCCTGTCTTGAACCGAACGACCGGGAAAGATTTTCGACTTTGAGAGCGTCCATGGCGTTGAGCTGGGCCTGTTCGCTAAAGTCTGACCGCGATGGAATTCCGACGGTCTTCCTGACCCTTTGCTAGGCCCGGCCGCGCCGCGAAGGAAGTCAGGAGTTGATGAAGATTCGGCCAATGCCGGCGAGCGCGAATCAGCCCCCCGAATTAACGATTCGAACCGCGGGCCGAAGCTCCACGAAGCGTCACGCGCGCAACCACGTCAGAACGCACGCGGGAAGGCTTTCGCCTTGATATTTCAACTGATTTTCTGGGAGATTCGGTGTCGGACGGACCGTCAGTCGCAACCCTGGGGGGCTGGGGGGCTGTTGGGTCCAAGGTCGGCGTCTTAACCATCCGCCCGACGCTGTTAACTTGGCCGTGATCGGTGTCTTTGGCTAGTCCAAAATAAGGTGATATTGCGAAATCTTCGTAAGGTT
This sequence comes from uncultured Rhizobium sp., assembly GCA_964529555.1. Classification (GTDB taxonomy): domain Bacteria; phylum Pseudomonadota; class Alphaproteobacteria; order Caulobacterales; family Hyphomonadaceae; genus UBA7672. The sequence continues at coordinate 45,604 of CAZGWV010000012.1, read as the reverse complement.
CGCAGGATCGGCCCAGCGCGCGCTAATTCTCTGCAGGACCCGCCGAACAGGAATCATCATGACGCAGTCGAGCCAGCCGGGTTTTCCCCTCTCCTCTTCCTACACGGCGTCGTCTCACACTGCCGCACGACAGATCTGGTTCGACAGGCGCGAGCTTGAACTCATTCTCTGGGCTTATGGAAAGCTCGTTTCCGAAGGCGAGTGCCGCGACTACGCCATCGGCGCCCATGCCGACCACGCCGCCTTCTGCATGTACAGGCGGGCATCGGAAGCCCCTACCTGGATTGTGGAAAAGCGCCCGGAGCTTGCGCGCAAGCAGGGCGCCTATTCTGTCTCCAATGCGACGGGGCTGGTGCTGAAGCGCGGCCAGGAGCTTACACAGGTGCTGAAAGTCTTCGACAAGCGCCGCTTCAACGTCGTCGATTGAACCACTGACAATCGCTCCACAGCCCGCAATCCACAGCTGTTGAAAACCTGAAGCGAAAAGCCCCGGACCATCGGTCCGGGGCTTCCCAGTTTCAGCCTGTGGCGCGTGCTATTCGCGCGAGGACAGGAACATCAACACGATGCGGAACATGTTGATGAAGGAGATGAAGAAGTTCAGCGCCCCCCAGTTGGTCATAACCGCAAGGCTGCGGGCGTCGCCGCCGAAGGCATAATAGCCATTCTTCAGCTGCTGGGTCTCAACCGCGATGAGGACCGCCGACAGGGCGAAAACCGCGCCCATGATGATCCATTCCATCGTCGAGCTGGCTGGCAGGAAGATGTTGAGCAGGGACATCGCGACAACGCCCCACAGCGCCATCAAGGCGAACGAACCGATACCCGACATGTCGCGCTTCGTCGTGTAGCCGAACAGCGAGAGAGCGCCGAAGGCCGACGCCGTGATCAGGAACGCCTTGGCGATGGTGACGTAGGTGGTCGTCATGCCGATGCCGCCACGGGTCGAGAAGCCCGCCCCGGATTCCGCCATCATTACCCACACGCCGAGGCCGAGACCCATCAGCGACACGATCGTCCAGTAGAGAATGCCCGAGGCGAGCGGCGACGGGTTCTTCATCAGGAACATCGAACCGACCAGCAGGGCAACCGGGCCCCACTGGACGACCATGAACATCGGCGAGGAGCCGAACGGCGTGCCGAACACCAATTCCCGGATGGGGTCGACCGTCACGCCGACATAAGCCAGTGCGCCGGCGAGCAGGATGCCGAGCGCGAGCTTGTTGTAGACGCCGAGCATGAATTTGCGGAGGCCGGCGTCCGTGGCCATATCGCCCGTCTGGGCGCCTGCGCGCGCCTGGGCATACTGGAAGTCAGCCATGGTTCTGTTTTCAACCCTCTGTCTACGGCAAGGTCGCGCCCCGCCAGTCTCGTTGGATAATGGTCATGCAGACCCTTCATTGCAAGTAAATCCGGGCGCTAACGCGCAGGCTGGCGCGCCTGTGATCCCGGTAAAAGGCGCGCTAACCCTTGATTCAGGCTCACATCGGTCACCCCGCTTCTTGTAAGGACAGTTACAGCTCCGGCCGGCCGCTCGCGAATGCTTGGCGCTCTCACGGATAATCCCCATGACACTTCGCCTCTTCCTCGCCATCCCCATTCCCGAGCCTGTCGCCGGGCGTCTGACGATGCTCGAGGCGGATGTGCCCGGCGCGTCATGGCGCACGGCCGAGCAGTATCACCTCACGCTCCGCTTCATCGGCGATGTCGATGGCGCGGTCGCCCGCGACATCGACACCGAGGTCGGCCGCATCGTCGCCGCGCCGTTCGAGATCGCGCTGGAGGGCGCAGGCAGCTTCGGCGGCAAGGAGCCAAGCGCACTATGGGCCGGCGTACGCGACTGCCCCGCCCTCGTCCGGCTCGCCAACGCCTGCGAGACCGCCATCCGCAATGCCGGCCTGCCGCCCGAACCGCGTCGCTACAAGCCGCACGTCACCCTCGCCTACCTGCACGGGACGCGGGATGTGGAGGTCGCGCATTTCCTCGCCGACGCGGCGGAGTTCAGCTCACCGCCCTTCATCGCCGACCATTTCTGCATGTACTCCTCGCGCGCCACCCGCTCCGGCAGCCACTATGTCGAGGAAGCGGTCTATCCGCTGACGGGGTGAGGACGTACCGCCGGGCGCCTGCCCGGCAGCGCGTTGCGTCAGCAACGCGACTGGTCGATTGAGACTGAGTTCGTCGCGTCGCCCCGGCTGCCGGGCAGGCGCCCGGCGCTCCGGCCTACTCCACGCCTTCCATCTCGGCAGCCTGGCGATGCAGGCGGGCGATGCGGCGTTCGGTGGGCGGGTGCGAGGCCGAAGGTCCGCGACGCGGGCCGTGCAGCGGATCGATGACGAACATGTGGGCCGTCGCCGGGCTGCGCTCGGCCAGCGGGTTCAGCAGGGACGCCGTGTGACGCTCCAGCTTCAGCAGTGCATTGGCGAGGTTCACCGGGTTGCCGCAGATCTCGCCAGCCTGCCTGTCGGCGGCGTATTCGCGGGCGTGGCTCTGTCCGAGGCGGGCGCAGAGACCGGCGACGATCTTTTCCACGCGCTTGCGCTGGCCGATCGGATAGGCGATCGCGCCGAAAATCGTGGTCAGCACGGCGGCCAGCGCCGAACCGATGCCCATGGCGAGCGCGTCCCCGCGCTTCACATGCGCCAGTTCATGCGCAACGACAGCCGAAACCTCGGCGCGCGTAAGGGTTTTCAGCAGGCCGTCGGTCACGGCGATGGACGCATGATTGGTGTCGCGGCCCGCCACGAAGGCGTTCGGCTGGAAGGCGTCGACGATATAGGTGCGCGGACGCGGCATGTTGGCCCGCATGGCCAGCCGGTCGCAGTCGGCGACGAAGGCGCGGATCATCGGCGAGGGATCGTCCGACCCAACCTCGCGGGCATTGTGCAGCTTGAGCACGATCTTCTCGGCGTACCAGAAGACCAGGATATGGAACGCAAGCGCGATCAGGGTGGCGACCAGCGCGCCCTCCCTTCCAGCAACCCACCAGCCCACGCCGGCGAATGCGACGTGGATCAGCAGCATCAGTCCGGCGGCCTTGATATAGCTCATCGCGGTTCTCTCACGCAGGGATGTCCCTTGTGGTCCAGCTTTGGTGATGTTGGTGAATGCTTCCTTTCCAAATAGGAAAAAATTGGTGAACGTAGGCCCATGACGAAGCCCGAAGACACATCGCACGAGGCCTGTGGCCCCGAAGACTCATCCGCCGGAACCCCAGCCATTCCGCGGGCCGCCCCCGGCAAGGCGCTCTCGCCCGAAGCGGTGCGCGCCCTCATGGAAGCCGAGGCGCGACGCCAGGCCGCGCCTGCGGCGGACCTCCCCCCCGAGATCAACGGCCGGCGCGAAGGCGAGGAACCCACGCGCTATGGCGACTGGGAAAAGAAGGGGCTGGCGGTCGATTTCTGATTAACCGGAAATCGCCCTGCCGGTGTCTGTCTTGGCCCCGTCGCCAGCCTGCGTGTTAACTGTTGGCCCTAGCCTGCGCCACGCGGCACAGGGAGTGCATCGAAGGTCGCCATGAAACCGCTTTTCCGCATCCTGGCCGCCGGCCTCGTCGCTGTCTCGTTTGCGGCCCCTGCCTTCGCGGATGGCCGCAATCGCCGCATGCCGCCCGTGGTGGCGGCCCCGCCGCCGCCCCTGAACAAGCCCGCGCCCACGCCCCCCTCGCCGCCCCAGGCGCCCGAACCGACCCCGATCAAGGCCGGCCCCTCGCCGATCGTCCTGCCGTCCGATTTTGGCACGGGCGGCGTCGGCATCGGCATCGATGGCGGCGCAGGCGGCGGCGGCCGCGTCATCGTCATCGCCGGCAGCTCCGCCCGCGCCCAGGCTTCGGCCACGGCCGTGGCGTTCGCCAGCGCGAGCGCGATCTCCTTCGGCGGCGGCCGTGGGCACGGCGGCGGTAAAGGCGGCGGACACGGCTGCGGCTGCAAGTAACCGCTACAGCCAGCCTCTTTCGCGCTCATCCAGCCAC
>CAZGWV010000012.1:0-41534 GCA_964529555.1 uncultured Rhizobium sp. | reverse complement strand
GGCTGCGGCTGCAAGTAACCGCTACAGCCAGCCTCTTTCGCGCTCATCCAGCCACAGATGCGCGGCTCCCAATAGCGGCGCTGCGTCCGACACGATCAGGCTGATCGGAATCCGCTCCAGCATCGGCGTGTGCGGCCCGCGCCGGTGGAAACGCGCCAGCGCCTCCGGCTCGTCCAGCCACGGCGCAAGGTGCCGCGCGACGCCGCCCGCAATATAGACCCCGCCCGACGCATTGCAGACCAGCGCCAGATTGCCCATCGCGGTCATAACCGCCGCCACGCGCAGCCGGCAGAAAGCCGCCGCGAACTCATCGCCCGCAAGCGCTGCCGCCGTAACCTCGCCCTGCGACATGCCCCGGCCGCTCACCCCCATCACCTCGGCCAGGCTGTCGCGGGTCAGCTCGAAACCCGCGCCGGCCGCGACGAGTTCGTTGGAAACATCGACCGCGCGGCTCCGCATCGCCTCCGCGACCGCCCATTCCAGCGGGGTCTGGGGCGCATAGGCCTGATGGCCTCCCTCCCCGCCGATCACGATCCAGCCGGCCTCGATGCGACGCAGGATGGCGACGCCAAACCCCGTGCCCGGCCCGCCCACGGCGACAGAGCCGCCCGGATCGCGCACGCCGGAGCGAACGGGTTCCAGCCCGTCATCATCGAGATCGGGCGCCGCCCGCGCCATCGCGACGAAATCGTTCGCCGCAACCAGCCGCTTGCCGCCGATCCGCGCCCGTACGGTGGAAAGCTCTATGTCCCAGCCGCTGTTGATGAGGTGGATCCTGTCATCGACGATGACCCCCGCGAGCCCCAGCGCGGCGCCATCGGGCCGTGCGCCGGCTTCCTCCAGGAATGCGTTGAGCGCATCTGCGAAGCCGGGGAAGTCCGCCGCCTTCCGCTTCCAGATTTCCGAAAGCGTCATGCGCCCGCCTTCGCGGTACGCCAACGCAAACCGCACATTCGTGCCGCCGACATCGCCAACAAGGATCGCTTCACCCGCCATGCGCCGACGTTAGCCTCGCCAGCGGCTCGAGGGAAAGCGGCAAGCATGGCGAGGCCCGTGCGCCACACTTTGCCGCCGCGTTGCGTCGCGCGAGGATTTTATTGGCTTTCGGGGTCGCAATCCGCCACCTTTGCGACTAACTGAGCGTAGCGCTTCACAGCAGTCGAGGGACGCCCCCGCACGATGCCCGATGGGACACCGCTGATCTCGCTTTTGACCATCGGCCTCGGGCTGGCCTTTGTATTCGGCATGATCGCGACCCGTCTCAAGCTGTCGCCGCTGGTGGGTTATCTGATAGCGGGCGTGGTGATCGGCCCTTTCACCCCCGGTTTCGTGGCCGATGCGCATCTGGCCACCGAACTTGCCGAGATCGGCGTCATCCTCCTGATGTTCGGCGTCGGACTCCACTTCTCCCTCGATGACCTGCTATCCGTGCGCGCCATCGCCCTTCCCGGCGCGCTTGCGCAGATCCTCGCCGCCACCCTGCTCGGCGTCGGCATGGGCTATCTGATGGGCTGGCCGCTCGAGGGCGGCATCGTCTTCGGCCTTGCCCTCTCCGTCGCCTCCACCGTCGTGCTGCTCAGGGCCCTGCAGGAACGGCACGTCGTTCAGACCGAACGCGGCCGCATTGCGGTCGGCTGGCTCATCGTCGAGGACATCGCAATGGTCCTCGCCCTCGTCCTGTTGCCGACCTGGGCGGAGCTGCGCCACGAAATGGCCGCCAGCGGCGGCGGCTTCACCTGGGACCAGGCCGGGCAGATCGGGCTCGCCATCCTGATGACGCTCGGCAAGGTCGGCGCGTTCATGCTGATCATGCTGCTGTTCGGAAAACGCCTGATCCCCTGGCTGCTCCATCGCGTTGTCCATCTCGGCTCGCGCGAGCTGTTCCGCCTCGCCGTCCTGGCCATCGCGCTGGGCGTGGCGCTGGGCGCATCCGAACTCTTCGGCGTGTCCTTCGCGCTGGGCGCCTTCTTCGCCGGCATGATCATGGGCGAGAGCGAACTGTCGCATCAGGCCGCCAACGAGACCCTGCCCCTGCGCGACGCCTTCGCCGTGCTGTTCTTCGTATCGGTCGGCATGCTGTTCGACCCGGTGACGCTGCTCAAGGATCCGTGGCCGCTGCTGGGCGCGCTGGCCATCGTTGTGATCGGCAAGTCGCTCGCCGCAGTCGGCATCATGCGGATCTTCAGGCAGTCGCCGGACTCAACCATGCTGATCGCGGCAAGCCTCGCGCAGATCGGGGAGTTCTCGTTCATCCTCGCCGGCCTCGGCGTCGCTCTCGGCCTGCTGCCCGAGGCTGCGCGCGACCTTATCCTCGGCGCCGCCATGCTCTCGATCGTGCTGAACCCGCTCGCCTTCCTGGTGTTCGAGCGCTTTGTGCCCAAGCCGCCGCCTGCCCCCCCTGCCCCTCCTCCAGCGCCCGCCGTGCGCCAGCGCGCCATCATCGTCGGCTTCGGCCGCGTCGGGTCGCGCATCGGCCGCCAGCTCGAAGCGCGCAGGATCGACTACGCCGTCGTCGAGGAGCGCGAGGAGATCATCGAGCGCCTGCTCGAACAGGGCATCGAGACCATCATCGGCAACGCCGCCTCGGCGGACACGCTGCGCGCCGCCGCCATCGAGCGCGCCGACCTGATCTACATCACCGTGCCCGACGGCTTCGAGGCCGGCCGCATCGCCGAGATCGCGCGCCAGCAGAACCCCGCCATCCGCATCCTCGCCCGCTCGCATTCGGACGCGGAGGCCGAACACCTGGCCGGCCGCGGCGCCGACGTCATCGTCTCCGGCGAAGAAGAGATCGCGCAGGCGATGATCGACGCCACGGGAACGAAACTGTCCAGCGCCTGAGCCGCCCAAGCCATCCGGTATATCGTACCATTGTATTCGTTTGATTTTTGCGCGAGCGCCGCGTAGGCCACGCGCATGGCGCACGATCACGGTCATGCTCACTCGGACGACGAACACGCCCATGCCCGCGACCACGGGCATGGGCATGGGCATGGTCACGCGCACGGTCATGGACACAGCCACGATCACGGCGGCGATGAAAAAAACGCCGCGCGCATCGGTATAGCCGCGATCCTCACCGGCAGCTTCATGGGCCTCGAACTTGCCGGCGGGATCATATCCGGCTCCCTCGCCCTCATTGCCGACGCCGGACACATGCTGTCGGACTTCGGCAGTCTGGCGCTGGCCTGGATCGGCTTCCGCATGGCGCGCCGCCCGGCGGACTCGCGCCGCACTTTCGGTTTCCGCCGCTTCCCCGTGCTGGCCGCCTTCGTCAACGGCCTCACCCTCTTTGCGATTGCCGCCTGGATCGTCTTCGAAGCCATCGTCCGCCTCAACGAACCGCGCACCATCGAACCCATGCTGATGACCTGGGTCGCCGCCGCCGGCCTTGCCGTCAACATCGCCTCCTTCACCGTCCTGCACGGGGCCGATCGCGATAACCTCAATGTGCGCGGCGCCCTGCTCCACGTCGTCGGCGACCTGCTGGGCTCCGTTGCCGCCATCGCCGCGGGCGTCATCATAATGACGACGGGCTGGCTGCAGGCCGATCCGATCCTCTCCATGCTGGTCGCGCTCATCATCCTGCGCTCGGCCTGGGCGGTCACGGCGCAGAGCGCTCACATCCTGCTCGAAGGCGCGCCCGGCAATATCAATCTCGACAAGGTGACCCATGACATCGTCGACCATGTCGAGGGCGTCCTCGACGTGCATCACGCGCACCTCTGGTCGCTCGATGGCCGGCGCTCGATGATGACGCTGCACGCACGCATCGCCGACAGCGCGCAAGGCCCCGCCATCATCGCGCGCATCAAGACGCGGCTGCACGATGTCCACGGCATCGGCCACGCCACGGTCGAGATCGAGGGCGACGATTGCGCCGGCGCCGAGTGCGGCTGAGGCTGGGCCTTGGGCCCCTGACGCATCCTTCGAGACGATTGGCGCTCCGCGCCAATCCCTCAGGAAGAGGCCTGCTGTCCCTGAACCATCGCAACACCCGCCGCCCTCATCCTGAGGGATCGCAGGCACACCGCCTCAACAGCACAAGCCCATCATGGCGATCGTCTCGAAGGATGCGTGAGCAGCCGCCCCCGCAGCGCCGAGACCCGCAAACAAAAACCGGGCCCGCCTGCGCGAGCCCGGTTTTCAACTCACTCCGGTTCGAACCAGCTAGTTCGCAGGCGCCGCCTCAGGCGCGTCCGGCGCCGGAGCCGCCGGCACGAACGTCGCCGAGAAGCCAAGGTTCTCCTTGGTCATCGGCATCGTCATGGCCGACATGATGCCGAGCGGCTGTTTCGGCTTCAACTGCAGGCGCAGCGTGCCCGGACCGGCAAGGAAGCCGGCGGTCGCGGCCGTCAGCTCGTCGGCAAGCGTCGGATCGACGCCCGCTTCGGTCATAAAGGCGGACGCGCCCTGCACCATTCCGACGAGATCGCCGCGGAACTGTTCGAGGCTCTGGCCGGCGCCGATCGCCTGCTGGCTGAGAATCAGCTCCATCAGCGTCTTGTCCGTGATCGACAGGTCGAGGTCGGACAGCTGCAGCGGCATCAGCGCAAACACCATCCGCATCGCCATGGCGGTCGTGGCGCCGGACACGTCAGGCTCTTCGTCGGACTCGACCGGGTTGCCATCCTCGTCGATTTCAGGACGCGCCATATCGCCCAGCATGTCCGTCGCACCCTGCAGCGAGGACATCAGCGCAGGCAGGGCGGCCTGCAGGCCGATGAGGCCGATGTCGAGCTTCATGTCCGCGACATCCGTGACGCCGAGATTATAGCCCGTGAGGCGCGTCACATCTTTCGCGGGATCGAACGTGCTGTTGCCGCCCGTGTAGAGTTCGATCGTGTCGGACGGATAGCCGCCCATGGCGAGCGCCATCAGGCCCATGGCGCCGACCATGCCGCTGGCGGCGTCCGCCTTGAGCGTCATCCGGGTCTCGGGCATCTGCGAGGCCACCACGACGCCATCGGCGTTGCGCGTCAGCGTGTGGTTGAGCGGCGTCATGTCGAACGTCAGGCCCGACACGTCGATATTCATGCCCGACCAGGCGAGCTTGTCGTAACCGGGCTCGAGCGGGCTGGTATATCCTTCGTACATCGACGCATAGTCCGGCGTCTCCAGCGGGTTCATCGCCGAGTTCATGGCCATTACGAACGGGCGCGAGATGAACTCCGACTGCAGGGCCGAGATGTCGAGCGTGCCGAGATCGAACTTCGCCGCGATCGGAACCATATCGGTGGGAATGTTGAGTTCGCCGGCAATGCCCGCAATGCGCACGAGGCCCATGATCGTGTCGTCGAGATTGGTGACGGAAAGCTCGCCCACCCTCACGTCGAACGTGGTGAGGCCCGCTTCGCCCGGCGCTTCGCCCTTGATGCTGATGTCGTTGACGCCGGCCTTGCTGAAAGTCCAGTCCGCGAAGGCGGGGGCTTCGCCGGGGCCGGCTTCGGTGAAGGCGCTGGCGATATAGGCCCCCGTCTTCTCGTCGAGCCCCTCGATGCCGATCGATCCGATGGTGATGGCCGTGCCGCCCATCGAGTCGACCGGCGTGATGCCGTTCAGCACGAAGTCGCGGACCAGCGGCTTGCCGTCCTTCGTGGTGAGACCGTTGAGCACGACGGATTCGATGGTCAGTACGGGCGAGATGGCGTCGGGGTCGAACGCGACCGGGGGCGGAGCTGCTTCGCCGCCCTCTTCCCCGTCTTCGCCTCCGGGTGCGTCCATGCCCATCATCGCCGCCATGAAGGGCGAGGCGAGGTAGGAGACGCCCTCAAGCTTCACGTCATTCCCGGAGCCGGAGATTTTCGCGTACGAGAATCCCGGCGCTGACGAGTTCTCGTTGAATTGCATGAGATTCAGGGCATCGAGCGCTTCACGGCTCGGTCCACAGGCGGAAAGCACCAGCAGGCTGGCAAATGCTAACTTGAGTTTCATATTGGGAGGTCCCCCTAGATGGGTCATGTTGCTTCACAGTCGCCAGGACGATACCCCTTAGCATGGTCATCGCGGAATCCCATCCCCGAGTATTTTTGATAGCGAAATCAGGCGCCTCCGTGCCTGTGCGGGTTCACATTGACAGTCGCGCCCGCCGGGTTTCCGTAAGGATAGATGCGATGGCCCGCGAGGCCGTCGCGACCGCCCCGGCCGCCCGCCACGCCCTCGACGCCATCTCCTTCGCCACGGAGCGCGTGGACTGGATTGCGGAGCGTCTGGGCGCCCTTCCCCCGCCTATCCTGTTCAGGCCGGGGGTCTACATTCCGCTCCGGGGCGTGATCCATCGGCTCAAGCAGGCCGAAGGCGGCCGCACCGTGAAGATCGACCGGACCTCGGCCCCGACACCCCTCATTCTCGTTCCGGGCCCGCGCGAGGCCTTCCCCGACAAGGTCCGCGCCTTCCTGCGCGCGTCGGCCCGCATCGACTTCGCCGAGCGCGTCGCCGTCCACTCCGAGACGCTGAAGGTCCAGGCCAAGTCGATCGCCATCAAGGACATGCGCTCGCGCTGGGGGTCCTGCTCGTCGGAAGGCCGGCTCAACTTCACCTGGCGCCTGATCTGCGCCCCGCCGTTTGCGCTCGACTACGTCGCCGCGCACGAGGTCGCGCACCTCAAGGAGATGAACCACTCCAACCGCTTCTGGAAACAGGTCGAGCGCTGTTTCCCCGACTGGCGCGAAGCGCGCACCTGGCTCCACGAGCGCGGCAGCGCCCTGCACGCGATCGGGGATTAGGCGACAGCCCGTCCGCTGCGCAGCGGGCGGAACACTCCAAAACCGGAACACCCCAAAACAGAAAAGGCGGAGCTTTCGCTCCGCCCTTCCCTTTGTCCGTAGTCCGCCCGATCAGAACGAGAAGCGGGCGCCCAGGTAAGCCCTGCGCGGAGCGACCCAGTTGTTGGCCTCTCCAAACGCATACTGACCGCTGCCGGCCAGAAGCGGCATTTCAGACGTGGCCGACTGCTTGTTGAGCACGTTGAAGATGTCGAGGAACCACTCCATCTCGCCGAAGACCACTTCGTGCGTGTATTTGAAGCGCATGTCGAACGTGTAGTAGGACGGGTTCTTCTCGCTTCCGATACCGCCCGGCTCGTACCACGAGTCGATGACGCCGCCGTATTCATAAGGCGTCGCCATCGGCGCGAAGTAACGGCCCTGAACAAGCTCGGCAGGCGTATAGAGCGCGCCGCTGTTCCAGTTGAACACGCCCGAGACCTGCAGACCGAAGTCGAAGTCATACGCCGCAAAGGCTTTGAGCTGGTGCTCGATATTGCCCGGTTGCGGACCGTAAGCGTTCGGCGCACGCGGATCGAGCGCGAGCCAATCGCCCTGATAGTCGGCGTTGGAGTCCGAGTTGGTGTTACCCTTGGCGTCGTTGTAGGTGTACGAAACCTGACCGAACCAGTTCTCGGTCTTGTATTTCGACACCACGACCTCGAAGCCGGTGTAGTCGCGCTTGCCGCCCGGCAGCGTGCCCAGCACATAGTTCGCGTTGGGAACGCCGCTGAAACCGAAATACGAATACGGCAGGTAGAACAGCGAGTTCTGGTCCGCCTCGCCGTGCGCCGTGTCGCCGTTCGGGTTCGAGTACAGCGCAAGGTCGAAGTCTTCGAAGATGTCCCGCGTCTTGCGGTTGGTCGCCGAGACCGACACCCCGATGTCCTGACCGAACGTGGTCGAGTAGCCGATCATGAACTCGTCCGTGTACGGCGTCTTGGTGGACGGCGCGAAGACGGAGTCCGGCGTGATCGGACCGCCGCGCGTGCGGAACGTGACCCAGGTGCCGTTGACGTTGATCTGCTCGTCGGTCACCGGGCCTGACAGGTTGCCGGCGAAGTTGGTCATGTTGGTGCGGATCGGGTCGTAGTAGCGCCCGGCGAAGCCGAACACCTTGCTGCGGCCGTCGCCGAACAGGTCGTAGACCACGCTGAGGCGCGGAGCCAATTCCCACTCGAAGGTGAACAGCTTGTTGCCGTTGGAAGCGTAGTGCCCCCACTCCTCAGCGCGGACGCCCGCGTTGATCGTCAGCTGGTCCCAGGTCCAGGTGTCCTGCAGATAGAAGGTCTGGCCCTTGCTCTGCACCGAGTACGGCGCGTTCACCGACCGCAGGGCGCGGTAGACGTTCACATTGCCGTACGGGTTGCCCGCGGTATTGGAGAAGACAAGCGCGTCGAGTTCGGCCTGCGAGACCGTGCCGTCAGAGTCGGTGTCCAGCGACGCCCGCGCGGTGGCGTTGCCGTTGATCGCGGAGAGGATGCGCGTGTCGTCCGCCGTGTTGGTAAAGGACCGCGCCGTCCAGCCTGAGCAACCGGTGGGCACAGCACCAGCGTAGCTGATGAGGTTGCATGCGCCGGTCGTACCGGGATCGTAGTTGTTGTAGGTCGTGCCGGCGAGCGCCGCATCGATCGAGTTGTAGGTCACGTCGCCCGGAACGGTCGAATTGCTGAAATAGGTGTTTTCCGACTTCGAATATCCGGTCTTGAACGTGTGCGACCCGAAATCCGTATCGAGATAGTATTCGAGGTTCAGACCCCACTCTTCCCGATCGCGGCTCGTTTCGTTGCTCACGCCCGCGCCGCCAAGGTTGCGCTGCTCGATGGTGGAGTTGGCGTTGCTGCGGAAAGTGATCGTGTCGCGGACCGACTGGTCGGCCGCGATCGTGGAGACCTCGCCTTCGTGCTTGAAGGCATAGGCGTTGAACAAGAGGTCGCCCCAGGTACGGGAGTAGTCGAGCTTCCAGTTGTCGCCGCCCTGGATCTGCCTGGAGTCGCGGTTGTTCAGCGTGGCCGAGTTGCTCGAACCGCTGATCTCGACCGGGTCGCTGAAATAGGTGGCCGAGAGGCGGTCGTCCGGCGTGATCTGCCAGGTGGCCTTGAGGAAGGCGTAATCGTCGTCACGCTTGACACTGCGCTGAACGGCGCCGGTGTTCGGGTTGAGAACTTCGTCCTCGCGGTTCTTCTTCTGGTAGGAGCCGAAGATCCACAGCGTATCCTCGATGATCGGGCCGCCCAGCGTGATGGCGGTGTCATAGGTCGAGAAGCCGCCGGACGTGTTGTGCTTGTCCTTCTGAACCAGCCCGTCATTCTGCAGGTAGTAGTTGATCGAGCCGTGCCATTCGTTGGAGCCCGACTTGGTGATGACCTTGGAAATCAGGCCCGAACCGCCGGCGTATTCAGCCGGCACGCCGCCGACCAGCACCTGCTGTTCCTGGATGATTTCGGAGTTGAAGTTGGCGCCGAACTGGCCCGTTTGCGGGTCGGTGACGTCAACGCCGTCAAGATAGTAGACGTTGTCGCTCGACGTGCCGATCGTGCCGCCGACGTCAGAATAGTTGACGCCCGAACGCGACGAGGGGTTGCCGCCGCCGGGCTTCACGCCCGGAACCAGCTGCAGGTAGCTCTGATAGCTGCGGGCCGTGGGCAGCGCTTCCACGGTGTCCAGCGTCAGCGTGGTGGCGACGGTCGCCGAGGTGACGTCCACCGCAGCCAGCGAGGTGCCGGTGATGATGACCACGTCGCCGCCCGAACCGGCCAGCGCGTAACCGACAGAGCGGTCCTGGCCCGACACGACCGCGACGTCGGCCGCGGTGAAGACGTTGAAGCCGGCGGCCGAAATCTCCACGGTGTAGTTCGTCGCGGGGTCGAGACCGCTCAGACGGGCAGAGCCGTCCGCGCCGGTCACCGCCGTCCTCGACACAAGGCTGCTCGGCGACTTGACTGTCACTGTCGCGCCGGCGAGCGGCTGGCCGGTATCGCCGCTAACGGTGACGCGCAGGCCGCCCGTTTGCGTCTGCGCCATCGCGCCGGGCGCGAGCACGACAGTACCCACAGCAAGCAGGCCGGGCATGCCAAGCGACACGACGCCAGCCAAAACGGATTTGGCGAGCAGTTGCTCGCGCCACTTCATTCTCATGTTGACCCCTCGATCATATCCAATCCAAGGACGCCCAATGGCGCCCGGCCGCTTGTTTCCTCGGGGGGCGTATGCCGACGCCCTGCGGGTTCCTGCGGATAGCCACATTCCCGTCATAAATTTTCATGCGTCAATTGCCGCGAGGGCGCACCAAAGGATATTTCGCAAACCTGCGAGTTACTGCAGCATTTCTGCATCAGCTTTCGTTGCGGCAGGCAGAATTTTCCTCATTTTCGAGTCTGCCAGCCGCCCTGTAGAGGAACCCTGACGGTGTCAGGGCAGAATCTTGCGAGTTGACGTCAGGGAGCCGCGCTTGGGCTGCCTTGTTTGCGGTCACGCGCGCCGTCCGGGCGCCAGCGCCTCGATCCGCGGAACCGGAGCGGGCGGTTTCAGCAGCAATTCCGCCACCGCCCAGACCAGCGCGTCGGCCCGGTCATACTGGCTGCCCTCCCCCTGCCCGAGCGCGATGAGCTGGTCCTCCAGGTCCGAGAACCGACCGCCATGAACGACGCGGCCAAGCTGGTAGGCCTGGAAGACCGGCTGGGCGCGGGCTCGCTTGCTGTCCATCGCCCGGACCAGGCGTACGCGGCAGGGCGGCCCCGCCTGCCTCAGCAGGGAATCGACCATGTCGCCGCCCTGATTGCACTCCGCGACGATTTCAGCGGCCCCATAGTCCCGCGCGACCGCGACGACCCGGCTGGTCCAGCCCTCGGGCTTGAGACCCGTGACCGACCTGTCGGCCAGCACATGAACCTTGCCGCCGGCTTTGCCCGCAACGATGATCCCGCAGGCCGAGCCCTGCCGCCCCACCGCCGACCCCGCAGGCGGATCGACCGCCACGATGATCCTCTCGAACGTTTCCGGCGAGGGCGCGCGCGGCCCGAGGAAATCCTCCCTGCGCCACATCTGCCCGTCGCCATCGACCAGCTTGCCCAGAACTTCCTGCTCGATCAGGTCCGTGCCGTCATAGATGGCGTTGATCTGATCGAGAAAGACCGGCGACAGGTTGGCGGCGTTCGCTTCCGTGCTGGCCTGAGTCGTGACGCAGGTGGGCTCATCGCGCAGCTTGTGCAGACTGGCCCGCGGCTTCGGCGTCGTGGTGACGACAAGACGCGGCGCCGCGCCAAGCCTCAATCCGAGCCGCAGCGTGCTCAGCACGTATTCGGGCCGCTTCCAGACACAGAACTCATCGGCCCATGCCGCATCGAACTGCGGCCCGCGCAATCGATCAGGCTCTTCCGCCGAGAAACCCTGCGCAATGGCGCCGTTGTCCCACCTCAGCCAGCGCCGCGAGCTGTGATAGTTCGGCGGCTTGCGATCCGGCAGGTTGAGCAGGCCGGAGACGCCCGCGATCATCACCTCGCGCAGATCATGCTCGGTCGGCGCGATCAGGGCGAAGCGGCCCGCCGGATTGCGCGCGGCCATGTCGGCGATCCATTCGGCGCCGGCGCGCGTTTTACCCGCACCCCGCCCGCCGATGAACAGCCAGGTCGACCAGTCGCCCTCGGGCGGCAATTGCGCGGGATGAGCGCGGGCGCGCCAGGCCGCGCCCGCCCGCGCGGCAAGTTCGCCGGCATCCTGTGCGTTCGCTGTCGGAGGATCGTTCGCGTCCATCGGGCATTATGGACCCGGCGGTCAGCCCGGCTGATTCCGGCGCGCCCCATCCTACAATTGGACGCGCCAAGGGGTTGATTGCACAGCGACCGCTCGCGCGCTCTCCCACAAATCTGGAACAGCTGTTTCCGACAAATCCGGCGTCCCGGACGAAGCCTACGCCAGATCCTTCAGCGAGGCGGCAAGGTCCGTCTTCTCCCACGAGAAGCCGCCATCGGCATCCGGCTCGCGGCCGAAATGGCCGTAGGCCGACGTGCGCGCATAGATCGGCTTGTTGAGGCCGAGATGCGTGCGGATGCCGCGCGGACGCAGGTCCATGATTTCGCCGAGGCGCTTTTCGAGCTTGGCGAGATCGACCCTCTCCGTGCCATCGCAGTTGGCATAGATCGACAGCGGCTCGGGAATGCCGATCGCATAGCTGAGCTGGATCACGCAGCGGTCGGCAAGACCGGCGGCGACGACGTTCTTGGCGAGATAGCGGGCAGCATAGGCAGCCGAGCGGTCCACCTTCGTCGGGTCCTTGCCCGAGAAAGCGCCGCCGCCGTGCGGGGCTGCGCCGCCATAGGTGTCGACGATGATCTTGCGGCCCGTGAGTCCGCAGTCGCCATCGGGTCCGCCGATGACGAACTTGCCCGTCGGATTGATGTGCCAGATGCAATCCTTCGAGATCGGCAGCACGTCGCCCAGCGCCTGGCGGATATAGGGCTCGACGATCCTGCGGATATCTTCCGAGGTCTGCTTCTCGTCCGTGTGCTGGGTCGACAGCACGATGGAGACGGCTTCCTTCGGCTTGCCGTTCTCATAGCGGACCGTGACCTGCGACTTGGCGTCGGGGGCGAGCGTCTTCTCTTTGCCCGAGTGGCGCGCGTCGGCCAGCAGCTTGAGGATGCGGTGCGAGAACTGGATCGGGGCCGGCATAAGCTCCGGCGTCTCGTTCGTCGCGTAGCCGAACATGATGCCCTGGTCGCCCGCGCCCTCTTCCTTGTTGCCCGAGGCATCCACGCCCTGAGCGATGTGCTCGGACTGGCCATGCAGCAGGACTTCGATATCGGTGTCCCGCCAGGAGAAGCCTTCCTGGTCATAGCCGATGTCCTTGATGGCCAGACGGGCGTGGTGCGCGATCAGGTCCTTGGTGACGGCGTCGGTGCCACGGAATTCCCCGGCGATGACAACCTTGTTGGTCGTGGCCAGCGTCTCGGCGGCGCAGCGCAGCGACCAGACGTCGAGCCCCTGCTCGATCGTCGTGCGGTAGTACAGGTCCACCACCTCGTCGGAGATGCGGTCGCACACCTTGTCGGGGTGGCCCTCGGACACGCTTTCGCTGGTGAAAAGGTAATTCGAACGCGCCACGCCGATCTCCTGCGACAACCCAAAACGCCTAGACGGAAGCTCCCTAGCTCCGCCCGGCATATAAAGAAAGCTTTATATGATTTCCCGACCCCTGTCTTGGGGCCGCAGCTCAACTCTTGGATGAGCGCGCCTTGGCCTTGGACCGGGGTTTTTTGGCGGGCGCCTGCCGCGCCTCCTTCTTAACCATGGCGAGGATGGTTTTGCGGGCTTCCGGGTCCGGGATCTTCTGGAAGGCGATCAGGAGATCGACGGCTTCCTTGTCGATCTGGCCCGTGAATTCGGCGGCGTCCTCCGCCGCGCCCCGGCGCGCAGCGGCCGAAACAAGATCGAGCCCGTCGTAGAAATACATGATCCGCGTTTCGAGCGCCTGCGCGAGATCGAACAGCCGGCCGGCCGAAACACGGTTGGCGCCGCGCTCGTATTTCTGGATCTGCTGGAACGTCACGCCGAGTCGATCGGCCAGTTCCTGCTGCGACAGCTTCAGCTCCTGGCGGCGCCAGCGAAGCTTCCTGCCGACATGCTGGTCGGCCAGCGTGGGATTCTTCGTCTCCAACGTGCGTTGGCCCCCTGCTGCAAATGTCGCGCGCGATGCGCGGCTGGGTATCATCTATCCTAGCGGCGCGGCAGGACGAACAACCCGAGGTTGAATCCCAGCAGCATCACCCAGAACAGCCCGTCGCGCCATGCGCCGTAGGGCGTCTGCTCCAGGGCTGCGGGAATGCGCGCATCGACGACGCTCGAATTCCACCCGTCCGGGTCGGGCCTGAAGCGCGTGGTGTCCGCCGGCGCGCCGCGCGCCGTCCAGCGGCCATAGGCGTCGATGAAGCCAGTCTCGCCGCGGCTGGCGACACGCGCCATCGGCAGCCCCTCCTCGATGGAGCGATAGCGGGCCTGCGCCGCGTGCTGGCCGGGCCCGATGAACTCGCCGAACCACGCATCGATCGAGATGTTGACCAGCCATGCGGGACGATCCTCGCCCGTAGGCGAAAGACCCGGAAAGATGGCCTCGTAGCAGATCAGCGGGCCAAAGGGCGGAATGCCGTCGACGCGCACGGAGGACGGGTCGGGGCCCGGCTCGAACCCGCCCGGCGCCAGATCCTGCAAGGTCTGCAGGCCGATGGATTTGAGCACGCCGGCGAACGGCATGAACTCGCCGAACGGCACCAGCATGTGCTTGTCATACCAGTGACGCGCGCCGCGCACATCGGCGTCGCCGCTCAGCACGGCCATGGAATTGTAGGCGCGCTGTTCGGAGCCGGGCACGCCCTCCTGCTCCAGCTCAAGACGCGGCACGCCCAGGATCAGCTTGCGTTGCCCGATGCTGTCGGACACGGCGCGCAGCGCGCCATCCCATTCGAACAGGAAGTAAGGCAGCGCGCCTTCGGGCCAGATCACGATGTCTGGCGCATCCGCGGTCGCAGGCCCGGTGAGTTCGATATAGCGGCGGACGATCCGCTCGGCAGTCTCGGGATTGTGCTTGTCCGCCTGCGGCACGCCGATATCGACGAGCCGTACCATCGCGCCTGTGCCGGCTTGCTCAGGCGGCGGCGCATCGGCGAGACGGCGCGCGCCCCAGCCCCAGATGGCGCCGAACACGATGGCGGCGACGATCACGGGCGCCGCCCGCGAGGCCGTGCTGCCCCGCGCGCGCCGGTCCGCCAGCGTCGCGGGAGACGCCATCGCGATGACCGTCAGCGCCGAAAGCCCGTAGATTCCCCAGATCGATGCCGATTGCGAGATCGCCTCGCCCGGCGCCCAGATCATGCCGGGAAGATTCCACGGCAACCCGCCAATGCCGAACAGCGCGCCGCGCACCCACTCGCCGAACATGAACGCGACAGCGAAGATGATGAGCCGCGCAGGCCCCGGCTGCCAGAATCGGAAGCCGATATAGACGCACACGGACAGCACGGTCGTGAGAATCGCCGGAAGCGCGATCAGCGGCATCCAGATGAAGATCAGATGCGAGCCGGGGTTCACGAGGAACGCAAACGCGATCCAGTGCATGCCGACGAGATAATAGGCGAAACCGAACGTCGCGATCCGCCAGAAGGCCGCCCTGCCCGGACGCGGCGCAAGCGATGCCCCATCGAGACACCAGACCAGACCCGACAGCGCGATCGCAAACGCCGGCCAGAAATGGATCGGCGGGAATGCCAGGTTCGCGAAAGCGCCAAGCGCCGCGCAAAGGGCCAGCGCACGCCAGCCCTTGAGCCCGGCAATCCAGACATAAGCCGGCGCAATCAGGTTCGCCTGCCGCGCGCCGGAACTGACGCTGGAACGCTTGTCGGTCATCACGCCTCTCCGGGCCGCCCGCGCAAAGCAGGAAGCTAGCGGTCTATCGTCGCTTGCTTGTCTTCGGCAAGCGCGGCCGGCGCCGGCTTCTGCGTGCGGATACGCAGGCGCACCACCCTGCGCGGATCGGCCTCGACGATCTCGATCGTGTAGCCTGCGGGGTGTTCGATCGATTCACCCGCCTCCGGCACGCGCCCCGCCAGGGCCGAGACCAGCCCGCCCATGGTTTCGACCTCGTCCTCGAAATCCTCGACCTGAAGCGACAGACCGCTGACCTTCTCCACATCCTCGATCTCGGCCAGCCCATCGACATCCCAGGCCGACCTGCCCCGCCGCATCACGGACGGGCGCGCCTCATCGTGTTCATCTTCAAGCTCGCCGACGATCTGCTCGACCAGATCCTCGAGGCACACCATGCCGCCCGTGCCGCCATACTCGTCGACCACCAGAGCGATGTGCGTGCGGCTCCCCTGCATCTTGATCAGCAGATCGGGCAGCAGCGTCGATTCCGGCACGAACATCACTTCGCGCAGCAGCCGCTGCAGCGGGCGCGAATTCATCGTCTCCGGCTTCCATCCCTGGCGGACGCCTTCGGTCACGACGTCCTTGATGTGGATGAAGCCCAGCGGCTCGTCGAGCGACTCGCGATAGACCGGCATGCGCGAGTGGGCCTCGGTCGCAAAAAAGCCCAGCACGTCGCCGAGCGTCGCATCGATCGACACCGCCGCGATATCGACGCGCGAGGTCATCACATCGCGCACGCTCGCCGTTTCGAATTCCTTCAGCCGCAGCCTGATCGCGGCCGGCGCCGGCACAGTGGCGTTAGGCGATATCCTCGCCTCGGGCTCGGGTCCCCCTGCAATCAGGCGCGCGATGCGCTGGCGCAGGGAGGGTCTTTGCGGAGGCTCTCCGTCATTCGGCAAGGCTCAGCTCTCCTTCGGTCCGGCATAGGGGCCTGTCTGATAAGGGTCGGGCCAGCCCAGGCTCGCAAGCAATTCGACTTCCAGAGGTTCCATCACCTTCGCATCTTCCGCTTCGATGTGATCATAGCCCAAGAGATGAAGGAAGCCATGGATGAGCAGGTGGGCGATATGCCCCTCGAAAGCCCTGTCCATCTCCTGGGCGTCGCGCCGGGCCGTCTCGAAACCGATGGCGATATCGCCAAGGTATTGAGGCTGGCCGGGAATTTCGGGGCTATCGCCTGGAAACGACAGGACATCCGTAGGTTTGTCGAGGCCGCGCCATTGCTTGTTGAGGGCGCGCATTTCCGCGTCGTCCGTAAGGAGAACCGCCGCCTCCCCGCCCTCGCCCAGCCGCTGCGCCGCCAGACCGAGCACGCGCGCGGCCAGCTGTTCGCAATCGCCCAGCACCTGCCAGCGGTCGTCCGCCACGCGCAGGTCGATACCAAGAACCGATGACGGCGCGAGCGTGCTCACTTGCCTGAAGCGCCCTTCGCCGAACTGCTGGCGCTGTCCTTGTCATAGGCGTCGATGATGCGGCCGACGAGTTCGTGGCGCACGACGTCGGCGCGCGTCAGCCTCTCGATCGCAACACCCTTCACGCCATCGAGAATGCCCATCGCGTGACCAAGGCCCGATTTCACGCCGGGGGGAAGATCGGTCTGCGAAGGGTCGCCCGTGACGACCATGCGCGAACCACGGCCAAGGCGCGTCAGCACCATCTTCATCTGCGGCACGGTTGCGTTCTGCGCTTCGTCGATGATGACGAAAGCATTCTTCAGCGTGCGTCCGCGCATGAAGGCCAGCGGCGCGACTTCAATCTCGCGGCGTTCCTTCCGACGATCCACTTCCTGCGCGCCCAGACACTCGTTGAGCGCATCCCAGATCGGCAGCATGTAGGGATCGACTTTTTCTTCCAGCGCGCCGGGAAGGAAGCCGAGCTTCTCGCCCGCCTCGACCGCAGGCCGCGCAACCACCAGCCGCTCGCGCTTGCCCGCCTTCAGCTCTGCAGCGCCGGCGGCGACCGCAAGATAAGTCTTGCCCGTGCCGGCAGGACCGACACCGAAGATCAGGCCGAGATCGTCGCGCTGCAATTTCTCGACATACAGTTTCTGGCCCCGCGTCTGCGCCATCACGGGCTTGCGCAGGCCCATGATCGTGTCCGCCGATGCGCCTGCGGACGCGCTCACCGCCGTGAGGCGGATCGCCGCTTCGAGTTCCGCCGTGGTGGCTTCCGCGCCATTGGCGATGCGCGCGGCGAACGCCTTCAGCGCTTCCGCCGCCTGCCGCGCGCCATCGCCCTGCCCGGTGATGACGATCTCGCCGCTCTGGGCCTGGCTGTCGACGCGCACGTCATCGTCGGCAAACGCCTGTTCCAGCAATTGTAGATGCGCGTGCGCAGGGCCGCACAGGTCGCGCATCTGGTTCTGGTTCACAACCGGGATCGTGAACTTTGCGCCGCGGGACGTCTTGGGTTTATCGCTCATGCGAGTGCGTCGGCCGCAACCAGCCGGCCTTTCAGGCTGGACATGGTGGCGTCGAGGATCTCGACCTCCGCCATGCTGTTCGATACGTGCGTTGCGTTTTCGACGTGAACGGATTGCATGTAGGGCGAATAGCCCAGCGCCTGTCCCTCGCGCTTGCCCTTGCGCGTGAACAGCACCTTCATGCGGCGCCCGATGGTGGCGCGGTTAAACTCGCTCGCCTGCTCGGCGATCAGCTGCTGGAAGCGCGCAAGGCGCTCATCCTTCACCGCTTCCTCGACCTGCAGCTGCATGCCCGACGCCGGCGTACCCGGACGCGGCGAGTATTTGAAGGAATACGCCTGCGCGAAGCCAACCGCCTTCACCAGCGCCAGCGTGTCCTCGAAATCCCGATCCGTCTCGCCGGGGAATCCGACGATGAAGTCCGACGCCAGCGCAATATCCGGCCGCGCACGCCGCACGCGCTCGATGATGCGCAGATACTCGTCCGCCGTATGCTTGCGGTTCATCGCCTTGAGAATGCGATCCGACCCCGCCTGAACCGGCAGGTGCAGGAATGGCGCTAGCTGCTCGACGTCCCCATGCGCCGCGATCAGATCGTCCGTCATGTCGGAGGGATGCGAGGTCATGTAGCGGATACGCTCGACGCCGCCGATCTTCGCGACGTGGCGGATCAGGTCGCCAAGCCGCCACTCCCCGCCACGCGGATCATGCGCGGGCGCAGCGCCATGCCACGCATTCACATTCTGCCCGATCAGCACGACCTCGCGCACGCCCTGCCGCGCCAGCTCACGCGCCTCGGCAATGATCGCATCGACGCCGCGCGAATACTCGGCCCCGCGCGTATAGGGCACGACGCAGAACGAACAGAACTTGTCGCAACCTTCCTGCACCGACAGGAAGGCCGACGGTCCATCGACCTGCCGCGCCTTGGGCAGCGCATCGAATTTCTCGTCCGCCGCAAAATCCGTTTCCAGCACATCGCCCATCTTGCGCGACAGCCGGGCGATCATTTCCGGCAGCCGGTGATAGGCCTGCGGCCCCACCACCATATCCACCGCCGGCTCGCGGCGCATGATCTCTTCGCCCTCGGCCTGCGCCACGCAGCCCGCAACGGCGATACGCAGCACGCCGCCAGTCTCCTGCTTCAGCTCACGCAGCCGGCCGAGTTCGGAGAAGACCTTCTCCGTCGCCTTCTCGC
This sequence comes from uncultured Rhizobium sp., assembly GCA_964529555.1. Classification (GTDB taxonomy): domain Bacteria; phylum Pseudomonadota; class Alphaproteobacteria; order Caulobacterales; family Hyphomonadaceae; genus UBA7672. Next base: position 22,729 of record CAZGWV010000012.1, on the reverse strand, counting down.
GGATATGGCAGGTGTTGAGCACGACGAGATCGGCCTGCTCGGGCGCGTCCACCGGCTCATAGCCAAGCGGCTTCAGCACGTCCCGCATCCTCTCGGAGTCGTAGACGTTCATCTGACAGCCATAGGTCTTGATGAACAGGCCCTTGGTTTTCGGCTGGAAGTCGGGGGAGCTGGCGTCAGCCACTTACTTATTCTCGTCCTCACCAAGCGGCACGCCATAAAGCTCAAGGCGGTGATCGACCAGGCGATAGCCCAGCTTGCGCGCGATCTCGATCTGCAGCTTCTCGATCTCGTCCGACTTGAACTCGACCACCTTGCCCGACTTCGCGTCGATCAGGTGATCGTGGTGCTCATCCGGCGCCTCTTCATAGCGCGAGCGGCCGTCGCGGAAATCGTGCCGCTCGATGATGCCGGAATCCTCGAACAGCTTCACGGTGCGATAGACGGTGGCCAGCGAGATGTTGGAATCCACCGCGGCGGCGCGGCGGTGCAGTTCCTCGGCGTCGGGGTGGTCCTCGGCCTGCGACAGCACGCGCGCGATGACGCGGCGCTGCTCGGTCATCCGCAGGCCCTTCTCGATGCACCTTTGCTCGATCATCGACATCTCTCTGACAGCCCCTGAAAGCCCGCGCCTGAAGGGGACATATGATGGTCAGGCGCGGCCCTGTCCACCTGCGGGTGAAACGGGACGCGACATGACCAGCGCATCTATCCGCCCGGTCTCGCCGGGATAATAGGCCTTTCGGACGCCGATTTCCACGAATCCTTCCGATTTATAGAGGCCAAGCGCGGGCAGATTGTTGCGCGCGACCTCCAGAATCCACCGATCGAGACCCCGCCCGGCCGCCGCCTCCTGCAGGCCATGCATGATCGCGCGCCCCAGGCCCCGCCCGCGCAGGGCCGGAGCTGACGCAATGGTGAGCAGTTCCGCATCGTTCCCCGACACAAGCGCCAGGCCGAAAGCCACGACCTCCCCGCCCTGCTCCGCAACCACGCAGATCGCCTGGGCGCGGCCCAGCCACGTCGTGAAATCGTCGCGCGTCCAGCCCTCACGGAAGGATGCGCCATGCAGGAGCGCCAGCGCGGCGGCGTCCCCCGCGACCGCCGTACGCACGCTCATGTGCGACCCGGTTTCATCGGCGCAGCATCCGGCTCGCGCACATAGATCGGCCGCGCAGGCGGCAGGTGATCGTCCCCCAGCCGCGCCGCAAACTGCGCCGCCGCAATCGCGCTGGGGCGGGCGGCCACAACAGGCACGGCGACCGGCAAGCCATCCGCCTGCCCGCAGATCGCATCCACCGCCACCGCAAGCTCGATCACGCCAGCCGCTTCCGCCTCGCCCGGCTCTTCAACGCCCCGGCCATCGGCCAGCTGCTGCACCCACCAGCTCAATTGCGGCGGCCGCCGCTTGGCCGCCAGCACGCCCAGCACCCTGCCCGACTGCGGCAGGCCTTCAAGCGCCTCAAGACTGGAAACGCCCGCCACCCGGATCTGCAGCGCCATCGCCAGCGCCCGCGCAAACGATACGCCCACGCGCACGCCCGTGAACGAGCCCGGCCCCACGATCACCGCAACCCGGTCAAGCTCATGCAGGTCAACACCCGATTGCCGCATCACGGAATCGACAATCGGCGCCAGCCGCGCATCATGGCCCTGCGTCATCGGCTCCGCGATATGCGCCAGCACGCGCGCGCCATCGACCAGCGCGGCCTCGCAGACATCGGCCACGGTGTTGACGCCAAGCACGCGCATCAAAGGATCCGGCAGGCTTCGTCGAAATCGAGCCGGCCCGCGCGCGGATGCAGCCGCGTATCGTCGCCATGACCGATATTGCAGACGAAATTGACCCGCCACGATTTCATCTTCGGATCGTTCTCGAAGAACTCGCGATTGACGCCCTCGCGGTCAAATCCGTTCATCGGCCCGCAATCGAGGCCCAGCGCGCGCGCCGCAACGATCAGATACGCCCCGCCCAGCGAACCGTTCTGAAAGGCGAGAAAATCGACCTCCTTCGGATCGGCGAACACCTTCGCCGGATCCTTCATCCACGGCGCCAGCTTCGGCATGAATTGCGGGAAGTCGAGATCGTAGGCGACGATGCAGGTCCACGGCGCGGTGAAGGTCTGCGTGCGATTACCCTCGTCCATCAGCTTGTCGAGACGTTTCTTCGCCTCTTCCGACCGCAGGAACAGGAAACGGCCGGGGCAGCAATTGCCGCTCGTCGGCGCCCATTTCTGCAGATCGTAGACGGCGCGGATCAGCGTCTCGGGCACGTCCTCGTCCGTCCAGCCGCGCCGCGTGCGCGCGGCGCGATAGATCTGGTCGAGCGCCTGATCCGCGATCGGTTTCGCCATCGTGCTCCCCTCGCCTCAGATCGTCGCTTCGACGGCGGTGACTTCGGGCACGTAGTGACGCAGCAGGTTTTCGACGCCGTTCTTCAGCGTCGCCGTGGAGGACGGACAGCCCGAGCACGCCCCGCGCATCGACAGATGCACGATGCCGGTCGCCACATCGAACCGGCGGAACACGATATCCCCGCCATCGTTCGCCACCGCCGGACGCACGCGCGTCGCGATCAGCTCCTTGATCTCGGCGACGATCTCGGCGGTCTCGCCCTCATAGACGACATCTTCCTCGTCGCCCGCCGCCGGCGCCGCGCCGCCATCGGCGATGACCGGCGCGCCCGACACGAAGTGGTCCATGATCGCCGCCAGCGCCTGCGGCTTCAGCACCGCCCAATCCGCCTCGTCCGACTTTGTGATGGAAACGAAGTCCGCCCCCAGGAACACGTTCCGCACGCCATTGATCCCAAACAGCGCCGCCGCCAGCGGGGATGCCGCCGCCTCGTTCTCCGAGATGAACTCGTAGGGCGTTTCGGGCGACACATCCCGGCCAGGCAGGAATTTCAACGTCGCCGGATTGGGCGTGGACTGGGTCTGGATGAACATGGGAGCGGGCCTTTCTGGGCGATAGATGGCCCCTGACACGCCCGGACGCAATGCACGCGAGCCGTGATCTCGCCGCCTGGATCAGCAGATCAACCCGCCAGCCCGCCAATCTCATCCAATTGCGCATCCGTCAGATCGCCCGGAATGACGGTCACCGCGATGGGACGGCTGGCGATGGGCTTGCCCTTGGCCAGCCGCGAAACCAGCGGACCCGGCCGCCACCCCGCCGCCGCCGCGAGGATCAGCACCTTGATCGCCGTATCGGTGTTCACCAGCTTGGCGATCGCATCGACCGGCTCATCCTCGCTGATCACCAGCTCGGCGCGGACGCCCACACGCCGCTCCACCGCGTCGATATGCTTCAGCGCCTTGAGACGCGCCGAATCCATCGCATCCTCGCTGATGTCGCGATCCAGCCCGATCCACCCGCCAATGCCCGGAACGCGCGCACAGCGCAGCACGATCAGTTGCGAACCGACAGCCTTCGCGCGCATCGCCGCGAACACCAGCGCGACCATGCACTCTTCCGTCTCGTCGGAGACGGCGAGAAACTTGCGGGAGACATCGACCATGCCGGGCATGAGGGGTTCGACGGGCGGCCGGGTCAAGCCTGCCGCGACGTCGGCCTATTCCGACGCGGTCGCCGCAGCCGCGGACGCGGCGGACGTGACGCCTTGGGGCGGCGCCGCTGCGGACAATTCGGCCATCAGGGCCGCCGTCGCCGTTTCCGCCTGCGTCAGCAGGAAACCGGCCGCCGCAGGGTGGTTGCCGAACACCGATCCATCCGGGTCGCCATTGAGCACGACCAGCGGGTGGAATTCCGCAACAGCCTTCCAGGCCGCGACAGCCCTGGCGCGCGCGGCCATCGCCGCCGGCGTCTGTGGCCAGTCGAGCGCTTCGAGCACCATGAATGCGACAACCGCCTGTCCTTTGGCCGCGTAGACGGCGCGGGTCGCATCTTCGTCCATCGGATTGCCGCCAACCGACGCCGCCGAAGCGACAATGGCGGCCTGGCCCTGCGCCGCCCAGCCGGACAGGAGGCCGAGCTGGCCGGCCAGCATTTCGGTCGAGGATACGGATTCCACATCGCGGCGCTTCAGGCGGCGATCATAATTCACCAGCGCATCGCGCGCAGCACGCAGTTCCACGCCCGATGCGGCGCCGGAGACCAGGCGCGCGGCGGCTTCCAGATCCGCATCCGGCCGCTGTTCGTTGATCGCCTGCGCGTTCGCGAGCGCGATGACGGCGCCAAGGCTCTGCGCCATGGACGCCTGATAGGCCGGCTTGGCGGTGAGCCGCGCCATCGGCTCCCACGGCTCTGCATCGCTCGCCCAGCCGAGCTGCTCGAAATGCTGCTGCATCAGCGTGGCCGCGCCGCCGGCCCACGGGGCCGCCCACTCGGAACGGTCGACAAGGCTGGAAAGATTGCGGTCGCCCACATCGCTGGCGAGAACGACCATCGCGGGATAGGCGCCCAGCGCCGCGACGATGGCCGTCGATTTCAGCCAGAAACCGACGCCCTGGAAAAATGTGCGGTGCTCGGCGTGATCGTCATCGGCCTCTTCGGCCTCGGGCGAGATCAACTCGCCTTCGATCACGTCATCGGCTTCCGCTTCGATGCGGCGAAGCGGAAACGGTTTATCGATCTCGTTTGCGGAGGGGTTCGGCGACCCGTCCTCGACCACGACCATGTCGCGGCGCAGTTTCAGCACTGACATGGCCCAGCCCCGGCTTCCGACAGAAACAGACCTTGGAGGGGTCCGCCGTTAACCTCAACCCAACAATCGTTTAGGAGGCGTTACTACTTGGTCCCGCCCCCCGACGCCTGGGCGAAGGAAACGGTTTCATTACGACCGGATTCTAGCGCGATTTGAATCGGAAATGTGGCGTCCGGGCCGACCGGCTGCGGCGAAAAAACCATCAGATGCAGCCCCCTGGCCGCGAATGTGACAGTTTCGCCGGCGGGAAGTTCAACCGAATCAAGCCTTTCCATGCTCGCCAGGCCATCTCGGGTGACGCTGGTGTGCATTTCGATGCGGTCGGCCTGCGAGGATGACACGCCCGTGATTCGGTCGGCGACCGGCGACGTGATGGAAAAGTAGGCAACACCCACGCCCCCGTCCGTCAGCGGCGCCCGATAGGTCGCGTCCGCGACGGTGAGGCTGGCGGTCGCGCCTCCGCAGGCGGTGAGCAGAACAGCAAGACCAGCAACCAGCAGCTTCATCATCACCACTACTCTCCTGGCTCATCACCGCTCGTCCTGACGACAGTCAGGACCCAGGGCCGACGGCGAGCCTTGTGCAGGCTAGGAGCTTCAAGCCCGTTCGCGTCGCATCGCCGTTCCTGGATGCCGACTTTCGTCGGCATGAGCGGAGAAGCTAGGGCGAAGCGCGCTGAATCGACATGCGCCCTATGGACGCCAGAAGCCCACAACCTTGCGGACCTCGTCCATCACAGGCGCCGCAATCGCGTTCGCCCGCTCGCCGCCATCCTTCAGCACGCGGTCAACCTCGCCCGGATCGTTCATCAGGCGGCGCATGTTGTCGGCCACCGGCCCGAGCTTCGCCACCGCCAGATCGGCCAGCGCCGGCTTGAACTTGCCGAACCCATGCCCGCCAAACTCGTCCAGCACCTGCTGCTCGCTCACCCCCGCCAGAACCGCATAGATGCCGACAAGGTTCGCTGCTTCCGCCCTGCCCTCAAGACCCTTCGGTTCGGACGGCAGCATGTCGCTGTCGCTGGTCGCGCGCTTGATCTTCTTCGCGATATCATCCGCCGTATCGAGCAGGTTGATGCGCGAAGCATCCGACGGATCAGATTTTGACATCTTCTTCGTGCCGTCCTTGAGCGACATGATCCGCGCGCCCGGACCCTGATAGATCGGCTCGGGCAACGGGAAGAATCCCGGCGCGTTGAAGTCGCGATTGAACTTGCCGGCGATATCGCGGCTGAGTTCGAGATGCTGTTTCTGGTCTTCGCCCACCGGAACGTGCGTCGCCCTGTAGGCCAGAATATCGGCGGCCTGCAGCACGGGATAATCGAACAGCCCGACAGAGATGTTCTCCGCATCCTTGCCCGACGACTTGTCCTTGAACTGCGTCATGCGCTCGACCCAGCCCATGCGCGCGACGCAGTTGAAGATCCACGCCAGCTCGGTGTGCGCCAGCACGGACGACTGCGCGAAGATGATCGACTTCGCCGGATCGACGCCTGCCGCCAGATAGGCCGACGCGATCTCGCGCGTCTGGCTCGCCAGCAGTTTCGGGTCCTGCGGCACAGTGATGGCGTGAAGATCGACGACGCAGAAGATGCACGGATACTGATCCTGCATCGCGACGAACTTCACCAGCGCGCCGAGATAATTCCCAAGATGCAGGCTGCCCGAAGGTTGCACGCCCGAGAACACCCGCTTGGGGCCGGAATACGCGACTGGTTTCTGCTCGGTCATGGGACTTCCTCGGCGGATGGGGGCTTTATCAGCCCTCCCCGCCGGACGGAACCCCCGCCACGCCCTTCTCACGCCGGAGCGCGCCCTTGATCTCGGCCATCGTCACGGCCCGGAGCGCAAAGGCGGCCACGCCATAGACCACGACGCCGGCGCCGATGACGACCAGCACCGCCACTTCCTTGCGCCAAAGCATCTGCGACAGCATCTCGTACTGCCAGGCGCATACGCCCGCGAAAGCGCCCATCAGCGCCGTCGCCAGCATCAGCCGCACCATCCGCGTCCACACGCGCGAGCCCATCCTGTAGGCGCCTTCCGAAGACAGCGCCGAGGCCAACAGGAACACATTCACCCACGCGCCCAGCGACGTCGCAATGCCAAGCCCGATGGTTCCATCCATCCCGATGGTCGGCAGCCAGTACCAGAGGGCCGCACCCACGATCATCGTGATGCACACCGAGATCAGCGAGAACTGCATCGGCCGCTTGGACTTCTGCCGCGCGAAGAAGGGCGGCGTGAACACTTTCGCCAGCACGAAGGCCGGAACGCCCCACGCAAACTGGCGCAGCACTTCGGCCGTCCGCAATGCATCCGCGCTGGTGAACTCGCCGCGCGTGATCGTTGCATCGATGATGAAGAACGGCATCACCAGCAGGGCCGCCGCCGCCGGCAGCGTGAACGCCATCGACAGCCCGATCCCGTCATCCATCGTCCGCGTCGCGCCGGCCTGATCGTTGTCCGCAAAATGCCGCGACAGGCGCGGCACCAGCGCAAGACCCACCGCAACGCCGATCAGCCCGAGCGGCAACTGATACAGCCGGTCCGAATTGTAAAGCACGCTGCGCGCGCCCGGATCCGAGCCCGACAGCATCTGCGTCACCAGCGACGACACCTGCAGCGCCCCGCCGGCAATCGCGCCGGGAATGGCGATCGCCAGCATCTTGCGCACGCCCCTGCTGATCACCGGCAGGTTTATTCCGAGCCTTACGCCCAGCTTCCGCACGCCCCACCACAGCAACATGCACTGCAGCAGACCGGATATCGAAACCGCAGCCGCCGCCCAATGCGCCGCCAGCACCTTGTCCTCGACCAGCATAAGCGGCGCGATGGTGCAGACATTGAGCAGCATCGGCGCCGCCGCCGTCAGCGCGAAGCGCCCCAGCGTATTGAGCACGCCCGACAGCAGCGAAGCGAGCGTCATAAAGACCAGATACGGCATGGCCAGCTGCGCCATCAGCGTGGCGATGCCCATCGTCTCGGGATCGTTGACATAGGCCGACAGCAGGAAAGGCATCAGCCACGGCAGCGCCACCTCAAGCGCGATGGTGACCAGCGTCACGACCGTCAGGATGAAAGCCATCGCCTGCGAGGCAATCCGGTCGGCAGTCTCCGCTCCCTCCTGCGCCCGCGCTGCCGCAAACACCGGCACGAAGCCCTGTGCGAACGCTCCCTCCGCAAAAAGCCTGCGGAACAGGTTGGGCAGCATCTGCGCCGTCGCCCAGCAATCCATCAGCGGCCCCGACCCGCCCCCGCCGAACCGCGCATTCAGCGCCAGGTCCCGCGCAAAGCCCAGCACCCGGCTTCCAAGCGTGAAGAAGGTCTGCACGAAAACGTTGCGCGCAAGGGACATTGGAAGCCTGTGATGGGAATCAGTCTGAAGGCGTCTGGTTATCAACTATCGCTTACAACAGCGTTGCGGCCAGCCCCCTCCAGTCGTTCAGCGCTCCCGCCGAACCAGACCCCCACCTGTCCGCCCCCTAAACGGGGCGGGACCTTGATGCATCACCGTCCTTCAAAGTTAGGTAAGCTCGCGCAACATGGTTCCGCCCCGTTTAGGGGGCGGACAGGTGGGGGTCTGTCTCCGCGTTTCGTGACGCCCGCAATTCCTACCGATCAAACGAAGCCGGCGCCCTTGCCAGCGTGTGCGCCGGAATCCTTGGCGGGTTCGGTGCGTGCGAGCGCAACACGGCCACCAGCCGCTCCGTCAGCGGCGCATCCATCTCGACCGGCACCGCACCGCCGCCCAGCGGCTCCACATAGAAGACATCATGCACCCGCTCGCCATAGGCCCCGACATGCGCAGAGCGGATCGACAGTTTCGCATCCGCCAGTTCGCGCGCGATATCGTACAGCAGCCCCGGCCTGTCGCGGCCCGACACTTCGATGATGGTGCGGTCCATCGACGCCTCGCGGTCGATCAGCACGAGCGGCGAGATGATGAAGGCTGCAAGCCTGCGGCTGGCCGCCGGCGCCTTGCCCGGCGTCTTGACGCCCTCCCCTCCCGCAGCCGCCGCGCGCAGGTCCGTAATCAACCGTTCAAGTGCGTGCGAGTGATCGGCGCCCAGCGGCTGTCCACGCGAATCCTGCACGTCGAAAACGTCGAGCACCTGGCCCGCCCCCGCATCGTACAGGTGCGCCGCCACGATGTTCGCGCCCGATGCGCTGAGCGCGCCGCAAAGGTCGGCGAACAGACCCGGCCTGTCAGGCGCCGAGACCATGATCTCCGTCGCCGACCGCCCCGCATCCACATGCGCGGCAACCGCCACGGGCTTGCCCGCTTCCTTCGCCAGCGCCGCCGCATGGCGCGCCTGCACATCCGTCGTGAACCCGACCCAATACGCCGGCTCGATCGCCGCAAGCTGCGGCGTCGGTCCCACACGCTCGGCCAGCGCCAGCCGCGCCGCCTCCGCCCGCTCGACCAGTTGCGCACGAACGCTGAAATCGTCCGTGCGTCCGCCGCGCAGCACCGCCTCGGTCGCATGGTAGAGATCGCGCAGCAGCTGCCCCTTCCAGCCATTCCACACGCCCGGCCCCACCGCGCGGATATCCGCCACGGTCAGGATCAGCAGCAGCCTCAGCCGCTCAAGATTCCCCACCCGCTCGGCGAAGCGCGAGATCGTCTGTGGGTCGGTGATGTCGCGGCGCTGGGCCGTGTCGCTCATCTCGAGGTGGTTGCCGACCAGCCAGGCGACAAGCTCCGCCTCGTCTTCCGCGAGCCCAAGCCGCAGCGCCGCCGACCGCGCCTGCTTTGCGCCTTCAACCTGCTGGTCGCCCTTCCCCTTGCCCGTGTCGTGCAGCAGCATGGCGAGATAAAGCGCCCGCCGGTTCCGCACTTTCGGGAACAGCTCGGTCGACAGAGGATGCAGCTCCTTCTCCGTGCCGCGCTCGATATCGTGGATGGTGTCCACCGCCTTCAGCGTGTGCTCGTCCACGGTGAAATGGTGATACATGTTGAACTGCGTCTGCCCGACGATACGCCCGAACTCCGGCACGAAACGCCCCAGCACGCCCGCCTCGTTCATAAGCGGCAACACCAGCCCCGGATGGTTCTTGCCCGCAATGATGTCGAGAAACATCTCGCGTGAATCATCGTCATTGCGCGCCTGCCGCGTCACCGCCCACAGCGACCGCCGCGCCGCCGTCAGCGCTTCGGGGTGAATGTCCATCTGCCGCTCGTTCGCGAGCCAGAACAGCCGCATCAGCTTGCGCGTGTCCGACACGAACATATCCGGCTGGGTGATGGTCAACCGCCCGCCATCGATGGCGAAACCGTCTTCCTTCAGCGGCTTCGCCGCCGCCGCGGGGATCAGGCGGATACGCCCGCCGGGCCGCTTCTTCTCCTCGACTTCCAGCTTGGCGCAGAGTATGCGCGTCAGCGCGCCGACTTCCTTGGCCGCAAGGAAGTAGCGCTTCATAAAACGCTCGACCGCGTTCACGGGCCCGCGCGCCGTATAGCCCATGCGCGCCGCCATTTCCGGCTGCAGGTCGAACGACAGACGCTCCTCGCCCCGCCCCGTGAGGAAGTGGAGATGACAGCGCACCGTCCACAGGAAGCGCGCCTCGCGCATGAAAATCGCGCGGTCCGCCGGAACGAACGCCGAATTCTCCAGCACTTCCTGCAGCTTGTCGCCGCCGTGAATATACTTCGCCAGCCAGAACAGCGTCTGCAGATCGCGCAACCCGCCCTTGCCGTCCTTCACATTGGGCTCGACTCGATAACGCGAATCCCCCTCGCGCGCATGGCGGTCGTCGCGCTCCTGCAGCTTGGCCGCGACGAACTCCGCACCGCGTCCCTGCACCACATCCTTCTGGAACCGCTCGGACAGCTTGTCGAACACGCCGCGGTCGCCGAACAGGAAACGCTTGTCGAGAATCGCCGTGCGGATCGTCACGTCTTCCTTCGACAGCTTCACGCACTCATCGATATTGCGGAAGGCGTGGCCGACCTTGAGGCCCATGTCCCATAGCGCATAGAGCATGTACTCGATGACGCTCTCGGCCCACGCCGTCTGCTTGTAGCTGCGCACGAACAGCAGATCGACGTCGGAGGACGGCGCCAGCACGCCGCGCCCATATCCGCCCACCGCGACCACCGCCATGCGCTCGGCCTCGGTCGGATTGTGCGCGCGGAAGATATGCACGACCGTGAAATCGTAGAGCGCCGACAGCGCCTCATCCATCACCGCCGACAAGAGGTTGGCGGTGTCGAGCCCGTCCGCCCCCTCCTCCAGCCTGTCCTGCGCGATCATCCGGCCCCGGAACAGCGCCGCATGGATCAGGTCCAGCGCCCGCTTCCTCTGGGCCACCGGGTCCGACCCGTTGTCCAGCGCCGCCGCCGTCAGCTGGATGCGCAGCTTCCGCCCGTCAACGATATCGGCAACCCGCCACGGCCCTGGTTTGACCTGCCCGGCGCGCGCCGGGGACGGCGGGACGTCCGGTTGGTCAGCTGGAAGGGCGGCGTCAGTCATGCGCCAGATGTCTAGCCGCCTTTGCCCGCTTGCAACAGGCGGCAACGGCGCTCCAAGAGGCCAAACGCACACGATTGTCCATTAACGCCCGACAAGGCAGGTTCGCCCTCGACAAGACGTGGATTGCCGAGACACCCGGAATGCCGAGAGAGACCCCCACCTGTCCGCCCCCTAAACGGGGCGGGACCCCGTTTTACCAGCTTACCAATGATTGGAGAGCGGTGATGCAACATGGTCCCGCCCCGTTTAGGGGGCGGACAGGTGGGGGTCTGTCGCAACACTCGCTGACATCGGCGATAGCGCATGACTGACCCCCTCGAAATCGCCGCGACGGCCCTCACGCTCGTCTGTGTGATCCTCGCGGTCAAACGCAGCCTCTGGCAGTTCCCGACCGGCATTCTGGGCACGGCGCTGGGCTTTTTCGTCTTCTGGAAGGCCGGGCTGATTTCCAGCGCCATCCTGCAGCCGATCTTCATCGCCGTGCAGGTCTATGGCTGGTGGTTCTGGCTCCGGGGCGATTCCAGCCGCGCCCCGCTTATCCGCGCCACCTCCCCCATCCTCGTCATCCTGATCTGCCTCGGCGCGCTCGCCCTCGCCGCCCTCGGCGCATGGATGCTCGCGGCGTGGACCGCCGCCGCCATGCCGCTGCCCGACGCCGCCATCCTCGCCCTCTCCATCGTCGCCCAGCTGCTGCTCAGCCTGAAGCGGATCGAGAACTGGTTCGTCTGGATCGCGGTCAACGCCCTCTCCGTCTATGTCTACGGGTCGCAGGGCCTCTGGCTCTACACGGCGCTCTACGCCTTCTTCTTCTTCAACGCCTTCTGGGGCTGGTGGGAATGGCGCAAGGAATTGCTGTCATACACGGCAGCCGACACGCCCACCGCCCGGACCGCCGCATGAGCTTTCTCGCCAAACCCAGACGCGGCTTCGTGCTCGGCAAGTTCATGCCGCCGCATGCCGGCCACGTTTATCTGTGCGACTTCGGCCGCGCCTATGTCGATGAGCTGACCATCCTCGTCTGCTCCCTGCCCGACGACCCCATCCCCGGAGAACTCCGCCATCAGTGGATGAAGGAGATGTTCCCCGCGACGCGCGTGCTCCACTGCCCCGAGATCGTGCCGCAGGCGCCCGAGGACGACCCCGAAAATTTCTGGCCGATCTGGTCCGACATTCTCAAGCGCTATCACCCCGAACCCATCGACATCGTCTTCGCCTCCGAACCCTACGGTCACCGCCTCGCCGCCGACGCCAACGCGCGCTTCGTGCCCGTGGACGAAGCGCGCACCGCCTTCCCCATCTCGGCCACCGCGATCCGCAACGACCCCTATCGCAACTGGCGTTTCCTGCCAGGCCCCGTGCGCCCCTACTACCTCAAGCGCGTCACGCTGGTGGGCGCGGAATCGACCGGCAAGACATCGCTTTCGGCCGAACTCGCGCGGCACTACGATACGGTCGTCGCCCCCGAATACGGCCGCTTCCACACGGAAGCATTTGGATCAGGCGCCACAACGCCCGAAGACATGCGCCAGATCGTGATGGGCCACCTCGCCGGCGTCTCCGCAGCCTCCCTGCGCGCCAACCGCGTGCTGATCGAGGACACGGACCCGGTGCTCACCGCCGTCTGGTCCGACACCCTCGCCGGCTCGCGCGATCCGTGGTTCGACAACTATCGCGACTATCCCGATCTCTACATCTTCTGCGACATCGACATGCCCTGGGTCGACGACGGCACCCGCTATTTCCACGACCCCGCCGTGCGCCGGAACTTCCACCGCGCAACGGAGCGCGAACTCATCTCGCGCGGCGTGAAGTTCGTGCGCGTGCGCGGCACGCCGGAGCAAAGGCGCGCGATTGCGGTCGAGGCAATCGACGATCTGCTGCGCGCGACGAACGTTCGGCGCTAGTCCTCCCGCCCTCGTGGTTCGACGGACGTAGCGATGCTGAACGCATCGCTACTGCTCACCATGAGGGCTCAGGCTACGCTGTAAGAGAGAGGACCCTCATGGTGAGCAGTGATGATGTGCATCGCACATCATCACGCCCGTCGAACCAGGAGGGGCCGGGCTCGCCACTCACCCCCCAAAACCAAAACCGGCCAGCTGGGGGAGCAGCTGGCCGGTCATTGGCTGGTAGCTTTGCTTTGGGGAGGGTTCAGGCAACCCCGCCGCCGGTGAAGGCCGTCGCCAGCACCAGGAACACAGCCGCAACACTGAGAAGACCGAGAGCGAGGGAACCGAGCTGGTTCAGGCGCTCGAGCGCCGAGGGTTTGATCAGACCGTACATTTTCTTTTCCGCTTCTTTTTTCTTGTTCTGGCGGGCGGCCTTCTGTCGGGCCTGTCCGCCTCACGGATTGGGAGGGAGTTGTCTTGGAGAGACTTAGGCGATGCCGTGGAAGCCGCCGGTGAAAGCAACCAGCGCCGCGGCCAGGCTGAAGAAAGCGACGCCGAGCGAGGCCAGCATGTTCACGCCTTCGAGCTTCGATTGTTCGATCAGACCGTTCATTTGAGTTCTCCGTTTCTTGTTTTTATCGGCTGCGCCTCTTGGCGGGCCTCGCCGTTGAAGACTTGACTGCAACCCCCGTGCCAACTTTTGTTTAACCGTTATGAATGTTGATTTTTATAAGTTTTCTTCCGAAAGACGGCTGAGCTTTCAGACATTCCCGGCAGTTCTCGCCACGTACATGGCGTTTTTCGCCATCGATATGGCGAAGTTCCGCATCTGAATCGGCAAAGCAAACGGCCGCCCCGGTTTCCCGGAGCGGCCAATCGGGCCTGAAGCTTCAAGCCTGCGCGCGCCGCACAACCGTTCCTGGATCCTGACTCGCGTCGGGATGAGCGGAACGAGGCGGACACATTCCGCGCATCTCGATCACTTCAGGAACGCGCCTCCCGCCTCCTCCGCGCCCAGCGCCTTCATGGCGAAGGCGAAGTCGCGCGCCTCGTCCTTCAGGCGGTCGAACCGGCCGCCGCCGCCCGAATGGCCCGAGGTCATGTCGATGTTCAGCAGGTAAGGCCCCGCCTTCGGCGCCCGGTCGCGGATACGTGCGATGAACTTCGCCGGCTCCCAGTAGGTCACGCGCGGATCGGACAGCCCGCCCGTCGCCAGGATAGGCGGATACGGCTTGTCCGCCAGATTGTCGTACGGGCTGTAGCTCATCATGTAGTCGTAAGCCGCCTCGTCCGTCAGCGGATTGCCCCACTCCGGCCATTCGCCCGGCGTCAGCGGCAGATCGACATCGCTCATCGTGTTCATCACATCGACGAACGGCACGCCCGCGCAATATCCGCCGAACAGTCCGTCCGGCGCCGAGACGATCACCCCGCCCATCAGCAGGCCGCCCGCCGACCGGCCCATGCCGACAATGCGGCCGCGCGCAGTGTAGTTCTTCGCCACGAGATCTTCGGCGACCGTGATGAAGTCGGAGAACGAGTTCTTCTTCTTGTCCTTGCGGCCCTGTTCGAACCAGTCCCAGCCGCGCTCCGCCCCGCCGCGCACATGGGCCGTGACCCAGATCCAGCCGCGATCGACCAGCGAAAGCTGGCGGATGTCGAACGTCGATTCCGCAATCGAGCCGTAGGAGCCATAGCCGTACAGCAGCACCGGCTCCGAGCCATCCAGCCTGGCGTTGGCCAGCCGCATGACCGTGACCGGAACTTCGGCTCCATCCGCCGCCTTCGCCGAGAAGCGCTCGACCTTGTACTTCGCCGGATCGTGGCCGGAGGGGATCTCCTGCGTCTTGCGCACCACGGACGCGCCCGTCGCCATATCGTAGTCGATGGTCTGCGAGGGCGTCGTCGGCGACTGGTAGGTATAGCGCAGCGTGGTGGTGTCGAACTCGTATCCTCCGCTGAAGCCCAGCGCGAACGCGGCTTCCGCCTGCTCGATCGTTTTCTCCGCCCCGCTCGCACGGTCGCGGATCACGATGCGCGGCAGCGCGTTGGCGCGCTCGAGCCGCACGAGATGGTTCGAGAACGCCGCCAGCCCCTGCACGTAACGGCCCGGCTGATGGGGCGAGAACTCCTTCCACGACGCGCGCTTCGTATCGCCCACGGGCGCCGTGACGATCTTGAAATCGACCGCGCCATCGGCGTTTGTGAGGATGTACCACTTCCCGTCGAAATGCGTCGGCGCGTAGAGCTGGCCCACGACGCGCTCTGCAAACAGCGCCGGCGCGGCTGTCGGGGTCGCGCCGGGGATGGTGTGGAACTCGCTCGTCTCCTGATCGCCGATGGAGATCAGGATGTACGCCCCCGACTCGGTAACCTCGACGCCGATGAACTTGCCGATGTCCTTCTCCTCATAGACCAGCACATCGTCGGCCGGCCCGCCCTTCAGCGGCCGCCGGAAGATCTTCGCCGGCCGTCCATTCTCCGCCCGCCAGACCCAGAACAGCCACGCGCTGTCCGGCGAGATCGCAAAGCCGCCATGGCCGTCCTTCACCTCGCCGGGCAGAAGCTGGCCGGTCGCGAGATCCTTCACATAGATCGTCCAGACCTCGGAGCCCTGATCGTCCACCGCGTAGACGAAATGCTTGTGGTCCGGCGTGTGGCGCGCGCCGCCCACGCGATAGAACGCCTTGCCTTCCGCCAGCGGATTGGCGTCGAGCAGGATTTCCTCCGCCCCGCCCTCGCGCGGCGTGCGCGCATAGATCGGATGCGACTGTCCGGCGGCAAAGCGGCGGAGATAGGCATAGGCGCCATCGACCGCAGGCACGCTGGAATCGTCCTGCTTGATGCGGCCCTTCATCTCCTCGAACAGCTTGTCGCGAAGCGCGGCAGTGTCGCCCATCATCTCGGTGAAATAGGTGTTCTCCGCCGTCAGGTATTCGCGGATATCGTCCTGAAGAACGCTCGGATCCTTCAGCACGTCCTGCCAGCGCGCATCCTTGATCCACTGATACTCGTCCTCGCGCACGCGGCCGAGCTGGGTGATGGTCTTGGGAATCTTCTTGGCGACCGGCGCGACGGGCGCGGCCTTCGCCTGCGCATGCTGGCTGCAGGCGGCCAGCGCCGCCATCGCGGACGAGCCCAGCAGGAACATCCGCCGGCTCACGCCCGGATTTGCGATATTGTACATGGAACCGCCCTTCACGCCTGATTGTCAGCTTTCCCTGGACGGAACAGACGTGACCGGCGCCGCCCCCGTCAATCCCGTTTGATCACGAAATTCGATAAATTCCGTTGGCGGCGATCCCCCCGCCCGCGCCTCGCGCTAGCCGGGCTTCGCCCCGGATTTCAGCCGATAGACCAGCTCCAGCGCCTCCTTCGGCGTCAGCGTGTCGGGATCGAGCGCCGCCAGCAGCCTGTCCGCCTCCGATGGCTCGCGCGCCTCCGGCTCCTCCCGCACCTCGAACGCCGCAAACAGCGGCAGCTCTTCCAGCCGCTTCGCCCCGCCCTCTTTCGCTTCCAGCTTCCTCAGCACCGCTTCGGCCCGCTTCACCGCCACGACAGGCAATCCCGCCAGCTTCGCCACCTGCACGCCGTAGGAACGATCAGCCGGCCCCGGCTTCACCTCGTGCAGGAACACCAGATCGCCCTTCCACTCCTGCGCCCGCAGGCTGGAATTGCTGCACGCCGCCAGCGTATCCGCGAGCCCCGTCAGTTCATGGTAGTGCGTCGCGAACAGCGCGCGGCACTTGTTGACCTCGTGCAGGTGCTCCACAGCCGCCCATGCGATGGCAAGACCGTCCCATGTCGACGTCCCGCGACCCACTTCATCCAGAATGACGATCGAGTTCTGCGTCGCCTGATTGAGGATCGCCGCCGTCTCGATCATCTCGACCATGAAGGTCGACCGCCCGCGCGAAAGATCATCCGACGCGCCCACGCGCGAGAACACGCGATCCGCCAGACCCAGCCTGAACTTCCGCGCCGGCACATAGCAGCCCGCCTGCGCGAGGATCACCAGCAACACGTTCTGGCGCAGGAAGGTCGATTTACCCGCCATGTTCGGCCCGGTGATCAGCGTCAGGCGCGGCGCTGACGATCCCCGCGCATCCAGCCGGCAATCATTCGCCGTGAACCCCTGCCCCTGCGCGCGCAGGCTCGCCTCGACAACCGAATGCCGTGCGCCCTCCGCCTCGAACACGGGCGCGTCCACGATCTCCGGCCGCACGGCGGCGGCTTCCGCCGCCCACTCCGCATTGCCCGCCGCCACGTCGATGCGCGCCAGCCCATCGGCCACCAGCGCCAGCTCGGGCCCCAGCGCATCCGCCTCGGCAACGAAGCGGTTGAAGATATCCATCTCCCGCGCCAGCGCCTCGCCATCCGCGCGGCTGATGCGCGCCTCCAGCTCCGACAGCTCCGTCGTCGAGAACCGCATGGCGTTCGCCATCGTCTGGCGATGGATGAATGTCGCCGCCAGCGGGGGCTTCATCAGGGCATCGCCATGCTTGGCGTTCACCTCGATGAAGAAGCCCAGCACATTGTTGTGCTTGATCCGCAGGCCCGAAATGCCGGTGTCGCCGCCATACTGCGCCTCCAGCCGCGCAATGATCCCGCGCGCATCCTCCTTCAGCGACCGCGCCTCATCGAGCGCCGGATCGAACCCCGCCGCAACAAACCCGCCATCGCGCGCCTGCACCGGCAGCTCGGCGGCAAGCGCATTGCCCACCTGCTGCGCAAACGCCGCCAGCTTCGGCTTGTCCGCCAGCGACAACGCCGCGCACGCCAGCGCAATCTCCGCCGGCGGCCCAAGCTGAAGTGAAGAGCCCCGGCTCGAAAGATCCGCGCAGATTTCCTCGCCCACACGAAGGCACGCCGCCAGCGCCGCCAGATCGCGCGGGCCGCCTCGGCGCAGCCCCAGCCGCATCCGCGCCCGCTCCAGATCGCTCGCCCGCTTCAACGCACCGCGCGCAAACTCGCGCCGGTCCGACGCATCGAGGAAGAACGCCACCGCATCCAGCCTGCGCGTGATCTCGTCCCTGTCCCGCGAAGGCCGGTTGATCCGATGCGCCAGCAGCCGCGCACCCGCAGACGTCACCGTCCGATCCACCGCCGCCACCAGCGACCCCTGCCGCGCCCCGCGCGAAGACCGCTCGATCTCAAGACTTGCCCGCGTCGCCTGATCGATCGCCAGGAACGCATCCGGCGCAGACCTGATCGGCGGGTCCAGCCGCGCCTGCCCGCCGGCCTGCGTCACCGCGAGATAATCGAACAACAGTCCGCACGCGATCAGTTCCGCCCGCGTAAACGCGCCAAAGCCATCCAGCGTCGAGACGCCATACGCCTCCTTCACCAGCCGCTCGCCCAGCTTCGCGTCCGCCCGCGCGTCCGGGCGCGGCGACAAGGTCAGCCCCTGCGTCGCCCGCGCCACGTCCGGTTGCGCCATCACGCTGTCGGCGACCAGCACCTCGCGCGGCGCCACCGCCGCCAGCACATCTTCCAGCGCCGCAGGCTGGAGCCCGAACACCTCGAACCGCCCGGTCGATACATCCGCAATCGCCAGCGCCGCCTCGCGCCCGCCCGCCGCCAGCCCGATGGCGGCCAGGCAGTTGGCCGACCGCGCCTCCAGCAGCGCCTCCTCGGTGATCGTCCCCGGCGTCACGATCCGCACGATCTCGCGCCGCACCACCGCCTTGGAGCCGCGCTTCTTTGCCTCAGCCGGATCCTCGGCCTGTTCGCAGACGGCGACGCGATATCCCGCCTTGATCAGCCGCGACAGATAGCCCTCGGCGGCATGATGCGGCACGCCCGCCATCGGGATCGGCTGGCCATTATGGTTGCCCCGGAAGGTCTGCGTGATACCCAGCGCCTGCCCCGCCGCGATCGCATCCTCGAAGAACAGCTCGTAGAAATCGCCCATCCGAAAGAACAGCATCGCGTCGGGATGCCGCGCCTTCATCTCCAGGTATTGCGCCATGAAAGGCGTTGCGCCTTCCGCAGAAGGCACACTTTGGGCAGCTTCTTGCTCCGCAGGTATGGAATCCCGACCCTTCACGCTTGATTCAAACCCCGTTTAGCGCTGAATGCCCGCGAGCCTCGCTGGCCCGTTTTCCTGCGAGACCTTGCCTAGTGACCCGCGACGACGCCCTCAAGTCCAAAAGCCGACCAGTACCGACATGACATCCAAACGCCCCAGCATCACGGACGAGGAAGCCCTCGCCTTCCACCGCTATCCACAGCCGGGGAAGCTGTCGGTAACGCCGACCAAGCCGATGGCGACGCAGAAAGACCTGTCGCTGGCCTATTCGCCGGGCGTCGCTATCCCCGTCATCGCCATCGCGAAAGACCCCGAACTTGCCTACGACTACACGTCCAAGGGCAATATGGTGGCCGTCATCACCAACGGCACGGCCATCCTGGGTCTGGGCAACCTCGGCCCCATGGCGTCCAAGCCCGTCATGGAAGGCAAGTCCGTCCTCTTCAAGCGCTTCGCCGACGTCGACTCCATCGACATCGAGGTGGACGAAAAAGACCCGCAGAAATTCATCGACTGCGTCCGCGCCATCGGCGCGACCTGGGGCGGCATCAATCTCGAGGACATCAAGTCCCCCGAATGCTTCATCATCGAGAGCGAGCTGCGCGAGAAGCTCGACATCCCCGTCTTCCACGACGACCAGCACGGCACCGCCATCATCGCGACCGCCGGCCTCATCAACGCCTGCGAGATCACCGGCCGCAAACTCTCCGACGTGAAAGTCGTCATTTCCGGCGCCGGCGCCGCCGGCTTGTCGGTCGCCGGGCTCATCCGCCATCTCGGCGTCAAGCGCGACAACATCCTGATGGTCGACCGCCAGGGCGTCATCTATGAAGGCCGCACCGAGGGCATGGACCAGTTCAAGTCCGCCTTTGCCGTGAAAACGAAGAAGCGCACGCTCGCCGAAGCCTTCGAAGGCGCCGATGTCTTCATGGGCCTCTCCGCCAAGGGCACGGTGTCGAAGGACATGGTGAAATCCATGGCCAGGAACCCGATGATCTTTCCGATGGCGAACCCCGACCCGGAAATCACGCCGGAGGAAATCCTCGAAGTCCGCTCCGACGCCATCATCGCGACGGGACGTTCTGACTACCCCAACCAGATCAACAACGTGCTGGGCTTCCCCTACATCTTCCGCGGCGCGCTCGACGTGCGCGCCCGCACCATCAACGAAGAGATGAAGGTCGCCGCCGCCAAGGCCCTCGCCCATCTTGCGCGCGAGGACGTGCCGGACGAGGTGGCCGCCGCCTATGCCGGCGCCCGCCCCAGCTTCGGCCGGGAATACATCATCCCCGCCCCGTTCGATCCGCGCCTCATCTGGTACATCCCGCCCTTCGTGGCGCAGGCCGCGATGGACACGGGCGTCGCCCGCAAGCCCATCGCCGACATGCAGGCCTATCGCGACTCGCTCGCCCAGCGCCTCGACCCGGCGGCCAGCTTCCTGCAGCGCGTCTACGGCAAGGTCCGCACCGAGAAGAAAAAGCGCGTCGTCTTCGCCGAGGGCGAGGAGCCGTCCGTCATCCGCGCCGCCTGGCAGTTCAAGACGCAGGAACTGGGCGTGCCCATCCTCGTCGGCCGCGACGAGCAGGTCACCCGCAACATGCAGCTGCTCGGCATTCCCGCCGACGAGATCGAGGTCGTCAACGCCCGCGTCTCCAACACGAATGAGGCCTATACCGACTTCCTCTACAAGCGCCTGCAACGTCAGGGCTACCTGCAGCGCGACGTCCAGCGCCTGATCAACCAGGACCGCAACGTGTTCGCGTCCGCCATGGTCGCCATGGGCCACGCCGACGGCATGGTCACCGGCGTCACCCGCAACTACGCCACCTCGCTGTCGGATGTGCTCCAGGCCATCGACCCGCGAACGGATGTGCGCCCGATCGGCGTGTCGATCGTCATCGGCAAGACCGGCCCGATCCTGATCGCCGACACCAGCGTCACCGAAATGCCGGGCTCCGAAGAACTCGCGGAGATCGCCTGCTCGGCTGCGAGCGCGGCGAAGAAACTCGGCTTCACGCCGCGCCTTGCCTTCCTTTCCTACTCCACTTTCGGAAACCCGCCGGGCGAGCGCATGGCCAAAGTCCGCGACGCCGTCGCCATCCTCGACGCGAAGGGCGATGTCGGCTTCGAATACGATGGCGAGATGGCCGCAGACGTCGCCCTCAACCCCGAAGCACGCAGGCTCTATCCCTTCTGCCGCCTCACCGGCTCGGCCAACGTGCTGGTGATGCCCGCCATCCACTCCGCCTCCATCTCCACCAAGATCGCAGCGGCCTTGGGCGGCGTGACGGTAATCGGCCCGCTCCTCGTCGGCCTGAAGTCGAGCGTGCAGATCGCCCAACTCGACGCGACAGCGCAGGACATCGTGAACCTCGCGGCGTTCGCGGCCTACAACACGAACGGCTGAGCCGGCCCTTCACTGACGATGGATCAGTGAGCCCGGCCCTCGTGGTTCGACGGACGCGGCGATGCATGCGCATCGCCGCTGCTCACCATGAGGGTCCTCTCTCTTCCGATGTGGCCAGAGCCCTCATGGTGAGCAGTAACGCCATGCCGCGCATGGCGTTACGTCCGTCGAACCACGAGGGCGGCACGGAGACTGGCGCAACACCTCACGCAGGCCGCGTCACCCGCCTCAAAGTAAGATTGATCCGCCCGCCGCCGGGCACAAGCCGGGAACTCTCCGGCCATATCCGGTCCACCCCGTGATAAGCCCGCCGCGACGCGCCACTCAGCACCACCACATCCCCCGAAGCCAGCCGCATCGACGATGTCGAGCCCCCGCGCGCCAGCCCGCCCAACCGGAACAAGGCCCGCGATCCAAGCGACACCGAAACGACCGGCGCGTCCTCCGCGTCCTCATCCGCATCGACATGCTGGCCGAGCTTCGTGCCCGCCTCATACCAGTTGACGAGACACGCCTCCGGCGGCGCGGGATAATCCGCAACATCCTCCCACAGCTTCAGCAACGTTTCCGGGATCGGCCCCCACGCCTCCCCCGTCACCGGATGATGCGCCTGATAGCGATACCCCGCGATGTCCGACACCCACCCCAGCGGCCCCAGATTGGTGTTCCGAACCGACAACGGCTTCCCCGTCCGCGGCATCGCCCCGCGATAGAGCGGATTCGTCTCCAGTATCGCCAGCACTTCGGCCACCAGCGCCTTCTGGGCCGCAGGCGGGAAATACTCAGGCAGAAAACGGAAGCCTTCGATCATGCCGGAAATGTAGGCGCAGCCACGCCTCACGTCGCCGGGAATACGACAGCAACAGCGTCACCGAGAGAGCCCGCGCGCCGATAGAGACCCCCACCTGTCCGCCCCCCAAGACGGGCGGTGGGGGTCTGCCTCAACGCGCATGCCCATGCTTCAGCACGCGGATCGTTTCAGAGAGCCAGGCCGGAAAACTCTGATGCCCGCCAACTTCGCCGTCTCCGCCGCCCGCGCCGCAGGGGCGCTCCACCAGCCGGGACACCCGGACCCGGCTCACGCCGGGCACAAGGAACAGCGCGAGAACGAGCTTCGGGAGATGGGCATGGACCCCGCCCCGCGCGGCCGCCTTTGCCGCTCCCGGCCCCGAAACGGGCGCCCGATAGGCCCGGAAAGCCGCCGCCCCCGGCCATTCTTACGAGGAATATCGGTTCGAACTGCTTGAACGCGGACGCCATC
>CAZGWV010000011.1:37078-51732 GCA_964529555.1 uncultured Rhizobium sp. | reverse complement strand
TCGTTCGAGAGACCAGCCGTCGGACGACTGTTCGCGCCCGCCATACGGCGAGGTCACGCCCTCAATGAATAAAGTGCAAAGACGCTGATCCGTTTAGCGATGAAACACCGCTGTTAGTGTCGAGGGCACAACTTTCGGGGACGTCATGACACCAAGTTCGGTTCGGAAATGCAGCCACTTGCGGGATGTTAGATATGTCGCCGCACGCATCGGCCTCTGCGCCTTGCTGACCATCTGCGCCCCAGGGGCCATTGCCCAAACGGGGATATTGCTCAGTGACGCACGACCGGCGGACAGTTCCTCTCTCGCAACAGGCGAGCAGCTCCTGCTCGCCCAGCACTCGGAAACCTTGACGTTCGCAGGTCGCCAGATCGCACTCTCCGCATTCACCGGCATCCTCGGATACTCCAATGAGTTGGCCTATGTCGTGGTGCTCGACGGTTCGGCCACCGTCGCCGAGGACATCGCCGGCGTGGGACAGATGCTGATCCTGCGCCCTTATGGCGCTCCCGTTTCCGTTGAACACTTCGATGCGATCAGGCTGTCGAACCAGTGGTCGGAAAGCACGAAAGCGGCTGCGCCGGATGCGTATGCCAGCCTTGAACGCATCAAGGGCGGACAAGAACTGGGCGTCTGGTTCGGGCGGCTAGGCCAGACCAGCTTCAACGTCGCCGCGTCTGGATCCGCGCGAAACGAGCAGCAGACCCGCACGCTAATGGGCGAGCCGACTGTGCGCGATATTCGCTTTTCCGGCGTGAGCGATCCGTTGGAAGTCGAACGACTGGTCGTTGTCAGCTTTATCGACGCCCTTGCCGCGGGAGATGCGAAAGCGGCGGCTGCGTTGATGGATCCGACGCCGTTTGGCGGACGCGCTCTTGCAGGCGGCGCCGAGGAAGCGCGCCTGACGGCGGCCAACGCCCTCATCGGAAGCCGCAGCTGGAAAACATCAGCAGTCGGATCTCCGCCGCAGTTCAGCGACGGTGTCTGGCGGGCGGGCGACTCAACGCTTCAGCTTCGCACCATCGACGACTTCGTGTTTGTCAGCCGTATTTCCGGGGGAGCAAAATGACCGTACGCACATCCATGCTGAGGCCGGTCCGCAGCGCGATTGTCTTGGGAGCCTCCGTCATCGCCGCATTGTTGGCGCCGGCAACATGGGCACAAGAAGCCGATCGCACGGAGACCGACGTCTACTTCCTTCGGGCCAGTCACGAGTATTCGGACGGCCACTCGACGCTCAGCACAAGCCAGGACGTCATTGTCGGTCGCGCACGGCGCGGCGACCGCTCGATGATCATTCAGGATTTCCAGGGTGGCGCCATTACACTCGAGTCAGGCGGGCAGACGCTCGCTACGGCCACTACGAGCGACCGGCGCTTCGATGCCGTTTCCGCCTATGATTATTCAGGCGCTCACGCCTCGGGTGATGGCCCCGAGATCGCGGTTTTCAACACCTATTTGAAGCCGCTGATCGCCCAGTACCCCGCTCCCGGAGCTGAGGGTAGCTGGACCGCATCGACGAGTCTTGCCGCACTGGGCCTTCCTGCCCACGGGACAGACTCAGCCATTCGGATCAACCTGCATCGCGAAAACCTGAGCCATGAGGGCGAAGAACTCGTTCTGATAGAGTTCGACATACCGGCATTCACCTATCGCCTCTCCGGCGGCGAAGCTGTAACGCACTGGGCCCGCGGCGTAGCCGTCACGGACCAGGACTTCGCCATGGTCCATGTTGCCGCCACGCAGCACAGGGCGGTGGCGAGCTCGTCCGATGGAACGGCCCGCCCCTTCGCCGTACGAACCAGCCTTCATGGGATCGGGCCTGATGGCCAGATGCGGCTCCGCCTTGAAGCGCTGCCGCCGGTCGCAGCAGCTATTCGTCGCCTTGGCGAAACGCGCGGCGATCATCTAATGGCGCTGGACAGGAATGCAGCAGCCGAAGCGTTTCCGAGCGAGGTCGCCGCCAGACTCGACCTTGCGAGCCTTGCAATCGGCGAAGGCGGGGGCAACCCGCTTCCAATTACGACCGCGCCGACACGCCCGAGCCCGGCGACCTCTCTCCCTCCCCAAGCACAGCAACAGATGGAAGCCTTCCGCGCGCAGGCAACCGAAGCCTTGCTCGCGAGCGGCATGTCCGACCAGGACGCCGATCGCCTGCTCAACGCGATGCTGGCGCCGGACCCCAGCCGTGAGCTGATCGATCGGTGGGATGAGATCCAGGAGTATTTCACGCCGATTTTGCGCATCTCGGGCGACGTCCGCGAGCGGCGCAGGGAAGACGCCGTCCAACCAACCGACGCCACCCTAGCTCAGCTGGTCGAAATCTACATTCGCCAGGACAGCTCCATGCGGATCGAAGCCAGGCTGACGGAAGCGCAGAGGCGCTTCGGCGAGAAATGGGACAAGAGCGGAAAGTCACGCGACGACCCCGAGTTTCAAAAGGCGATGGCGGAAATGATTGCCGGGCATGAGCGCATCCTGGACATGAGATATGAGCGCATGCTGCAGTACCTCAGAATTCTCGAAAAGCCGTCCGAAACGGAGCGTGGCAACCAGCTCGTGCCGGGCTGGATCGACGATCCGGCAAATCCCAACGCCACCGAAGACGAAGCGCTCTTCCTGCTGCTTCAGGAGGAAATGCAACGCGAGCTGGCTGAGGCGGAGGAGATCATCCGACGGCTACGCGAGGACGAAGACGAACGGCAAGCCAATACCGTGTATGACGACACCGACGATTTCTTTCTCAACAACGCCTTCACCTATTCGACCCTGGTGGGAACCGTCGCCACGGATCTTTCGCGCTGGGGCGAATGGCTGGCGACCCAGAACATCCGCGACCTCGAGCGGCTGGCGTCGCTCATCGGCTACCCCAACCTTGCCTCTGCGCTGGCGGATGCGGAGAATCTGATCCGGCAGTCGCAGGATCCCGGCTATCGCAAGTGGGCGTTGCAGGCTCCGAGCTGCAACGGACCCGCAGGGTGCGGTCCGAGCTATCTCGAACGCTGGTGGATGAAGCAGGCGGTGGTTGCACTCGGCGACATCCTTGCGGACAGCCGCGACATCTTCTCGACCGGAGGGTTCAGCGATATCGGAATCTCCGGCCTCGATTTGTCGTATCTCCTGCGCGATCATGCACTGGAAGACGGCGACATCGTCCAGATCCGCATCTCGCAGTTCGGCAAGGTTATCTACGAAGGCACAGTCAACCTCACAAATGCCGGCCAGGTATTTGGCATGTTGCTGGGCAAGGGCGTGGCTTCGCTCGAGATTTATGCTGTCAATGAGGGCTCCGCCTCACCCAACACCGCGCAGATAACGGTCGACAAGGTCGTCCGCGGCCAGGCGACCCAGACCTATTCGCTCAACACCGGCCAGACCGCCACGCTCCGCATCGAAGCGGGCGCCACGCCGGCTCCGGCGACCGGAACCTCGGGAGCTCCGCGATGACACGGCTTGCAACCTTTGCCGTCACTGCGGCGACAATAACCGTGCTCGCGCCTGCCGCGTTCGCACAGGTTACCCCGCCCATCGAGGACGTCGTTATCCAGGGCGAAATCCTGAACCGTACGATCGGCCAGGCGGTCGACGGGCCGCGTGGCGCAGACGAAAGTGGAGAGAATGAGATCGACGGCGAGGCGGGAATCTATGTTCTCACCGTCAACGACATTTTCTTCATATCGGGCAACGCGGGATTGGGCCACAGCACCAACCCAACGCGCACCGCGATCAATGGCGGCGAGGATTGGTATGGCGGCCTGGGCGCCAGTATCGGTGTCGCTACGCGACTCGGGGGAACCGTGGACTTCTCCGCAGCTCTTAACGTGGACGCCCGCGACTATTTCAACACCGACGCTGCCTCCAGCCGCGGCGTTTCAATTACAGCAGCGGTCGGCGCGCCGGTGTTGGGGCCGATCTATGGGTCACTGATTGCGTTTGGCGGCTATGCGTTCGACGACCAGTTCGACAACGAAACCAGCTTCTATGGACTTTCTGGCAACCTCAGCACCAACTGGCGGCTTTCCGACCAACTTCTGCTGCGCCCCGGCATAGGGGTGACGAGACAATGGTCCGGTGTGTCAGAAAATAACAGCCTCGCAGCCACGGCCTCTCTCGATGTCCTCTACGTCATCGCGCCGGAATGGCTTGCTTCCGCGCGTGCGTCCATCTCGGAGCGCATCTATGACAACTTCTACGAAGATGTGACGTTCACCGAGCGCGAAGACACCACAACAGGGATCAGCGCCTCACTCGTCTGGCGCCCGTCACATAATATGAGCGTCTCGGCCAGCGTCGCCTATGAAGACCAGGACTCGAGCTTCTTCCTCTCCGAATTCGACGCTTTCGACACGTCTGTCGGCCTGTCGCTCCGTCACTCGTTCTGAGCAAGGCGAGGGATCGTCGGACGCGAACTGGGTGGCGGCAGTTCGCGACGACGAAGGTTGGCGGTGATCTTCGGGCCGAATTTGGCGTCCAGGCGCGGACTGTCTCGTAGGCAACATCGACGCCACGTTGAGCGAGCATCTCTTCAACATCGCGCTGGCTGAGTGTGGAGCGAAGATACAGCCAAACGGCGTGCTGAATCGCGGCGACTGGGAAGCGGCGCCGCTTGCAGGGCATTCGCGCCATTGGCGCCTCCCAAAGGCCAATAACCTCGGCCCTAACCAGAGACCAGATAGCATTAGCCCGCCAGCGCCGGCTTAGCCTTTGTCGTTTGCTGTCGCGTGCAGGATGCCTGTGAACATCGGACGAATATAGTAGAGTTCGGCGGTCTTCGGCGTAAGCCCCGGCGCCCAATAACGAAGCTCTGCGGCTGCGTTGATGGCTCCAGAGATGATCTGCGCGGCCGTCAACGTGTCGAGCGGACGAATGGATTCATCGCCAATCCCATCGCTAACCACGCTGGCATATCGCGCAGTTATCCGGTCAAAGCCTGCCATCAGACGCGGTCGCATCTCTTCGGGGGCGGCCGCGAGCGCCGATGTGCGCAACAGGGGCCGCCTGCCGGACACCTGGCCGCCGACCATCGCGATCGCTTGCGCCGCCAGATTCATGAGGCCGCTTGAAGCGACCGCATCCGCGGTCTGCTGTGCATCCCGCAAGATGCTCCATGTCCGCTCGAAACAATGCTCGACCAGTTCGTCCTTGGTTTCGTTGTGATGATAGAAAGCGCCCTTGGTGACGTTGAGACGCGCTGCGATCTTTTCGACTGAGGCGCCGAGATACCCGTTCTCATTGATCAATTCGGTCCCGGCGGTGAGGAAATCCGGGCCGTCATCGTTGTCAGGGGCAGTGGCCAGCACCGGCGGCGTCCATGCGACCTTGCGACCCGCCATTCCATTCAGCAGGATATCAACCGTGCGCTCCGCCATGCGCGGATAGTCCTCGGGATTATGGCGCGGCAGCCAGAGCACGGCCCAGAACATCTGCGACAGCAGAAGGTGCGCACGCGCATTGCTTTCGGCGTGTGCGAAGGACGGGGCGCCAGGCATCGTGAAAACGTTTCGGACCTTGCGGAACATGTCGGTGAAAGCGCGCCCGGTGTTTTCATCGCTCAGTGTGCGCATTTCCTCGAACCAGGCGATGGGCTCGATCTCGCCGATGGCGACTTTGCGCTGACTTTCGAAGAAGGATTTCACGAGGGCATGTAGCGCGTCGGCAGCCGTTGCCTGCTTCAGGGCTTCATCGACGTGAGTATTCATGCGGTCGATGGAACGCGAATAGCAGGCGGCGGCCAGATCTTCCTTGCGGCGAAAATAGTAGCCTACAGCGCGCGGCACGAGATCCAGTTCGGCGGCGACGAGCGCATGGGTCATCCCTCGCACACCCTTGCGGTTCATGATGTCTGTGGCGACGCGGATTATCGCGCCCTTGCGGAGATCATACTTGGAGGCTTTTGCCATGGCATTCCAATCGGCGTCCGGCGCAGGCAACCGCGTCAGGCTCGATCTCCTTCATGCGTGCGCCTCAGATCCGCATACCAGCCGAGCACTTCGGGATTGGCCATTGCTTCGCGGTTGATCGCCTTTTCGATGGGGCGGCCCTGCATCATGCGCTTGATGGGAATTTCCTGCTTCTTGCCCGACAGCGTGCGCGGGATGCCGGGCGCCTCGATCACTCGGTCCGGGCAGAAGCGCGGCGACAGCGCGCCTCGGATAGCGGCATCGATGGCTGTTTTGAGCGCTGAATCCAGCGCGACGCCGGGCGCCAGGACGACGAACAGGATCAGACTGCTCTCGCCGCCGCCCTGCTCCAGTTCGACGACCATGGAGTCGAGGATTTGAGGCAGACGCTCGACAGCGGAGTAGATCTCGCTTGTGCCCATACGCACGCCATTGCGGTTGATGGTCGCGTCGCTGCGCCCCGATATCTCGCAGCTGCCATCGGGATGCACCAGCAGCCAGTCGCCGTGACGCCAGATGCCGGGATAGAGATCGAAATAGGACGAGAGATATCGCTCGCCGCCTGGGTCATTCCAGAAATAGAGCGGCATAGAGGGCAGCGGGCGCACGCAGACTAGCTCACCCACCTGCCCGATCCGGGGCTTGCCATCCTCGTCCCAGGCTTCGGTTGCCGTGCCGAGCATGCGGCACTGCATGCGCCCCGGCTGTTTCGGCAACTCGCGGCAACCGCCCGCA
The DNA here is from genome assembly GCA_964529555.1 of uncultured Rhizobium sp. Lineage (GTDB taxonomy): Bacteria > Pseudomonadota > Alphaproteobacteria > Caulobacterales > Hyphomonadaceae > UBA7672. Next base: position 45,097 of record CAZGWV010000011.1, on the reverse strand, counting down.
AAGGCGGCGACGATGTCTGTGCCGCCGGAAATGTTGTACCACCAAATGTCTGGCGTCCCCGCCGCCGCAAACTGCTGCGTGCCCCACGCCTGTACATCTGGCGGAAGCGGCGATCCCGTCGTCCCGATTGCCCGGATACGCGAAAGGTCGCCGCACGCAGTCAGCTCCAGCCCGGCTTTCATGCAATTGCCGTAGAAGGCCGCCCCTGCTCCGAAATAAGTCACGCGATGCTTCGCCGCGAAGCGCCACAGCACACCCCAGTCAGGATTGTCGCGCGGGCCCATCGGGCTGCCATCGTAGATGCAGATGGTGGCGCCGCCGAGCAAGCCGCCGATCTGGCTGTTCCACATCACCCATCCGGTCGACGAGTACCAATGGAACCGTTCGCCAGCCGTGTTGGCCTCGAAGCTTGGACCGAGATCGCTGTGCAAACCGTTCGCCATAGCGGACAGCAACACGCCGCCATGACCGTGGACGATCGGCTTCGGAAGGCCAGTCGTGCCGCTGGAATAGAGGACCCACAACGGATGATCGAAAGGCAACCACTCAGGCTCGAAGGCCTCAACTTCAGCCTCCGCGAGCGAGACAGCCTCGACAAATGTGGCTTCTGCAGGTAGCCGCTGCGCCGCAAACGGCGTTTCCAGCAGCACGAGGCTTTGGACGCTCGGCAACGCCTCGCGCAGGCCCGCCACGATGGCGCTGCGATCCATTGCCCGCCCGGCATAGTGTACGCCATCCGCAGCAATCAGGACTTTCGGTTCGATCTGCCGGAAACGATCGACAATTGCGGGGACGCCCATGTCCGGTGCGCACACGCTCCAGATGGCGCCGATACTCGCGACAGCCAGAAACGCGACCACCGCGTCCGGTGTGTTCGGCAAATAGGCCGCCACGCGATCGCCGCGCGTCACGCCCAGCTTGCGCAATGTCAGCGCCACGGAGGCGACCTGCCGCGTCAACTCCGGCCACGACAGCTCACGCACTTCGCCCAGTTCGTTCTCGGCGATGATCGCCGGATGCCCCGCCGCATGCGCCTTTGCGCCATGGCGCAACGCCTGTCGCGCGTAGTTCACCTGTGCGCCGGGGAACCAGATTGCTCCCGGCATCTGCTCCTTCGCCAGCGCCTTCTCGAAGGGCGTCGGCGACGTCATCTCGTTGTAGTCCCAGATCGAACGCCAGAACGTCTCCACATCCGTCACTGACCAGCGCCACAGCGCTTCATAGTCGGCGAAGGAAAGGCCAAGCGTTTCCTTCAGCCAAGTCTGATAGAGACGGATCTGCGGGATGCTGGTATCGACTGGCATTGTCTACTCGTAGTTCACGCGACCACCGGCGGTCATGCCGCCGTCGACCACCAGATCGTGGCAGTTGATATAGCGCCCCTCATCGCTGGCGAGAAAGAGCGCCGCAACCGCGATGTCTTTCGGCAAGCCCGAGCGGCGCAGAGGTGTCGCCTTGGAAAGGTTGCTCGTCAGCTTCTCCAGCTTTGCGTCAGCCTTGCCGGCTTCCATACCCGCAGCCTTGGCCGATCCGCCGAAGAAGATTGGCGTCGCGATCGCTCCCGGCGAAATGCAATTCACGCTGATGCCGTGCCGACCCAACTCCATTCCGGCCATGCGCGTCGCATGAACGACGCCGGCCTTCATGATCGAGTAGAGGTACTCACCCATATGCGTGCGGTTGGACGAGACGCTGGCATTGTTGATGATCGCCCCTGTCCCCTGCGCCTTCATAATCGGCGCGGCATGCCGGATTCCGAAGATCACGGAGCCCAGTAGCAGATCCGTCGCGTGCCGGAAATCATCATGCGTCACCGTATCGACCTCGCCCCGCGTCGGGCCGCCGGCATTGTTGAACAGCACATCCATCCTGCCGAAGGCCTTCACTGTCTCGTCGATGGACGCCTTGATCTGAGCCTCCTGGCTGACGTCGGACTGAAAGAAACGCGCGTTCGCGCCCAGGGCGCTCGCCATCTCGGCGCCCTTCCCGGCATTGCGGCCCGTGAAGACCACCTTCGCGCCCTCGGCGACGAACAACGCGACAGTGGCCTCGCCGATCCCGCTCGTGCCGCCGGTGATCAGCGCAACCTTGCCCGTCAGGCGCTCGCCCATCGCAGTCTCCATCAGAAAGTTTGGCTCCGGCGGCAAGCCGGAGCCAGTTCAGTCGTCAACCGGGGAGGAAAACGACCAGATCAGTAGTGGTCCGTATAGGTTCCGAGCTTGCAGGAATAGCCTTCCGGCGGCGGCGTCAGCTTGAACGCCTTCGGATCGGATCCCTTCGGATGCGACGCCATCGTTTTCAGCGCCCAGGCGTTGAACGCCTGCATGTTGATCTGTGGCCACATGTGCCCATGCGTGGACGAGCACGCGACATGCACCACGTTCGGAAGCGAGGCGAAATAGTTGGCGCCGGCTTGCGTCGAGGGACGGTAGTCCGAGCAGAGACCCAGCGGCGGGCCGCAATCCCATAGGTCTTTTTCTCCGCCCCACACCGTGATCACAACAAGCGGCGAAAGGCTGCTTGGCAGCGGATAAGGTCCGATACGCCCCTGGAAGATCTTGGTCGGGTTAGCCGCCACCGCCGCCCGCCCGTCGTTGAACGACAATGCGGAGCCGTCATCGTTCGACACATACCACTCGCCCGATAGCGGCATGCCGCCGGCCCAGAAGTCCGAGTTGAAAGTCAGCACGCGATTGGTGACCGTGCCGCCCGCCGAGATGCCGCCAATGAACAGACGCTTCTCGTCGAGCTGGAATTTCGTACCGACGCAGCGGACCATGGCCTCGAAAAAACGAGAGTCCGGCCCGGCGTCCGTTTTCCACTTCTCGCCCTCGGCATTAGCCGCTCGGCCATCGTTCCACGGCTTCCAGTTCCAGCCATTCGAGCCGACGCCATCGCACTCCTTGAAGCCCGTATCCGGGTTCTGCTCGGCGCACTGGCGTACCGGACCGATCACCATCGCGCCCTCATTCGCCAGAAGCGCATTGGCGCCCGAACGCGCGACATTGAGGTTGGCGTTGGCCGACTCCACGGTTCCCGACAGCGGAACCCACACAGGCGCCGCGCCCGCAGCGTTCTTCGGCGGCACGACCACGAAGGCGCGCATCATGCCATCGCTCGGAAAGTTGGTGTTCAGGCCTTCCTTCACCTCATAGCCGTCCGGGCAGCGCCAGAAACCGGCGTCGGCGCTTTCCTGCTGCGGCGAGGCGCATGCCGTCGCCAAGAGAGCCGCTGTGAAACCCAGAATGGCCTTGCGCATGTGTCTCTCCCTGCTCGTTTCTATTTGCCGTCGACCGAGAAGGCGATCAGCACGTTGCCATCGCGCCCCGACAGGTCGTTCGGGTTGCCGGTCTGCCGGCCGGCGTAGCCAGAATGGACGTAAACCATCCCGCCAGCGACCGTTGGACCTGCGCCGTCCATGACACCGCCGGATACCGGCCTGCCGAGCACGGATGTCATCGATGCAGTGGCCGTGTTGAAATCCCACAGAACCTTGCCGTTGGCTGTGTCGTAGGCGCGGAAATGGCCATTCATCGCGCCCGCGAAGACGGCGCCTGGAATGACCGTGACGGCCTGCGATATGGCCGGGCTGCAATAGATGTTGCTCCAGCGGCATGGCGCAACCGGCGATGGCGCGCTCCAGGCGAGGCTGCCGTCACTGATGTTCAACGCATAAAGGCCCGGCTTGGCGCCCTCGCGCGTCACCACGTCAGAGATGGCGACATAGACCTTGTCTTCATCGGCGGCAGGACCGAACTCGATGCCGCCGAGCGCGCTGCCTGGCGACAGGCGCGTTTGCCACACGAGCTTGCCGCCGTCAGCCGGATCAAGCGCCCACAGGATGCCGGACTTCTGCCCTGCAAGCAGGAGCTGCCGCCCGTTCTTCTGCGTATGCAGGATCGGCGATGCGCCAAGCGCAAAGTCGGGACCAAGAACAGCCGGGCAGTTCGCGGCGCGCGGGCACCCGATGATATAGTTGTCGTCCGGCCAAACCTGATTCTTCCACACCACCTTGCCCGTGCGTAGCTCCATCGCCATGACGGAATTGGAACCATCGTGTGGCGCATCCGTATGCGAGTTCGACGTGGAGACGTAGACGAGGTTGCGAACAGGATCGATCGTGGGCGCTGACCAGATCGAGCCGCCAGCCGGCCCCCACATCTGCTGTCCCTTGGCGTTCAGACGGTAAGGCATGTTCTTCTGGTCGGTCGTATAGGTTTTCCAGAGCACCTTGCCTGTGTATGCATCGAGCGCGACCAGCGAACCGATGAAACGGCAGCATTCATAATTGTCGTTGGTCGCGAAAGCTTCGTTGCCGGTCGAGATCGGCACGAGCAGCACGCCGTCCCACAGCGTCGGCGACCCGGTCATCTGCACGCCCGTTTCGGTCTCGATCTGCGTGCGCCAGATCTCCTTGCCCGTATCGGCGTCGAGCGCCACGGCGCTCTTGGTCCAATCGGAGTAATAGAGCGCCGTCTTTACGCCCGACCCCGCCGGCATGGCTCCAAGATGGACGCTCGAGCGCGTCGCCGCGCCAGAGTCGTGCCGCCAGTACGCGCAGCCTGTCCTGGCATTCAACGCATAGACCGCGCCCGACATCGACGTCACGAAAAGGCGATCGCCGACAATCGTCGCCTGCCCGTTCTTGGACCCCGGATAGTGGAACGCCCATTTCACCTTCAGCTTCGAAACATCGGCTGCGGCCAGCCCCGGACGCTTCTGGTAGCGGGCATTGTCAGTACCCGCACTCCAGCCCATCCACTTGTCAGCAGCGGCGAGGTTCACCGCCGGAGTTGGCCCCTCGCATATCGGCGCATCCATCGGCATTTCCGCGGAGGATGGACCCCAGATCGCATTCGAGTCGGGATCTCCCGCCGTTCCGCGCCCGCCATCCACCGGGCTGAGATAAAGCGCGATCGCTTTCATTTCGTCTTCGCTGAGCCCTGCCGCCATCGGCTGCATGATACCGCTGCGCATGGCTGCAAGAATGAAGGTCGGCGGGTTCTTCGCAAGAACATCGCGATGCGGCGTGCGATCCGTCGGCTGGTCGTGACACGTCGCGCAGCGCGCTTCGTATAGCTCCTTCCCGTTCTGATTTCCCACGACAGCCGTCAGTGCAGCATCACCCACAGCGATCGAGGAATCATCGGCGGGTGGCTGCACGGGCGCCGGCTCTGCGCACGCGGCAACGATGGCAAGCATCGCTGCGCCAAGGAAAATCTGTCGGGGATCAACGCGGAACATGCGACCTCTCAAGCGGCAGATACGATCTAGAAGCGGTAGCGCATGACGACAGAATAGAACCTGTCCGCTCCATAGGACAGGGTCCGCGCCGTCTGTCCGCCCACAACCGCGACATTGACGTTATCCGAATAAATGTCGCGGAAGACGTTTGACACACTACCCGTTACATCAACACGGTCATCAGCTGACCGCCACGTCAGCGTCAGGCCCGTGGTGGTGCGTTCGTCGACATGGAAGCGTTCCTGATTGAACGCCGACGCATAGTAATCACCCTGATACGCAATCGAACCGCCTGGATAGAGGTAGCTGCCGTCGGGCAGGCCAATTCCGAAGTAGCCGTAGACGCTTGCCTTGTGGCGTGGCGTGCGCGGTATCTCGTTGCCGGAGAGATCCTGGAGCGTCTGGTTGGCTGTCGGCTCCGTGATGTCCACCGCACCGCAGACAGGCGGGTTTGTACCGGGCGCAACCGGGCAGAAGCTGTCAAAGGTCGGATCGAGATACGTGTAGGAGAACACAATGTTCGACCGCTCGGTGGGCCGCCACGTCGCCTGCAGCTCCATACCGGCGATCACAGCCTTGTCCGCGTTCACGAAGCGCGAATAGACCGGGCCGACAGGCTGGTCCTGGCCGTTCACATTGACAATCGAACGCGTGCTGATCGGAATCTGCATATCGAAGAAGTTCTGCAGAAACAGCGATCCATCGAAGCGGATATCGCCAGCGTCATATGTCCAGCCCGCCTCATAAACATCGAGCGTCTGCGGTTCCGAAATATTGTTCGGCGGAAGACCCTGGCCAAGCGTGAAAGCGGAAGCCTGATAGCCGCGCGAATAGGCCGCGTAGAATTCATGCTCGGACGTCGCCGCCCACGCCAGAGCGATCCGGCCCGACAGATCGGAATCGCTCTTCTGCGGCTGAGCCGCATTGACGGCTGGCGAGAAGTCGCCGGCAAAGAACGGCGGGTAGTAGTATACGTATCTGAAATTGGTCTTGGCGCTCTTGTCGTCCCACGTATAGCGCAGCCCGGCGTCGAGCCGCAGCGTGTCGGTGAGATCGTACATGATGTTGCCGAACAGCGCTGTCGAACGGATGTTGTACTTGTTGCGTTGTTCGAACGTGGACCTGCTGGGGTTCGGCGCGGCCATGTCCGGGCCATTGCCCTGCACCGGCGTCGTCAGCACGTCGCCCGCGCCGGGGATATTCTCCCAGTACCGTTCGTCGAAATGCTGGTTGAAGTAGTAGGCCCCGACGACCCAATCGAACGCCCCACCCGGCTTGCTTTCCAACCGCAATTCCTGCGACCAGAAATTGTTGTCGTTGAGATAGTTCGAGCGATAGTCGGTCGGCACGACCGCATCAGGCGCGAACGGATCAGTGGGCGCCGCGACATAGCTGGCGCGCGAAGTGAGATCTAGATCCGCCGAGCCGCTCGCCACATACTGCTGGTAGCCGCCGACATAGACCAGCGTCGCGAAATCGAGGTCGTAGTCGATGTTCAGGATGTTCTGGAAGTTATTGTCCAATCTGTCATAGCCGACGAAATCGACGTTGATCTGATAGGGCTCCGAAGGCGCCTGGACATCGTAATTGTACTGCGGGTTGGGCGCGAGGCCGCCGAAGACCGGCTCGGTATTGTAGACCGCGACAGTCGGATAACCGGGCTGGTTGTTGTAGTCGAAATGCGTTGCGCGATTTCGCATGTGAAGGCGGTCGCCTTCATATTCCAGCTGGAATTCGAAATAGGCGTTGTCGGTTGCAAAGCCGGCGCCTTTGGCCGAGCCAATATTGTCTTGCAGTGTCGGACCGCGGAACTTCTGCACGCCGAGACGATATTCCCACTCGTCGGAAATCGGCCCGGAGACGTTGACACCAACGTCATACCATCCCTCACGACCAACGCCGACCTCCACCTCTCCCGTGAAGGTCGATGTCGGCGCACGCGACAGCAGGTTTACGGAGCCCGCGATCGAGTTGCGGCCATAAAGCGTTCCACCCGGACCGCGCAGAAACTGCACGTTGCCGCCGAACAGCGTACTTTCTGCAATGTTGGACGGCACGAGGTTGATGAACCCATCGACATACTGGACGACGGCGTTCTCCTGCCCGAGCAGCGTTTGCGGCGTCTGCCGCCCAACGCCACGCACGTTGACGCCGAACTCGTTCGTGAACACAAACCCCGGCATGACGTCGATCAGCTGACGCACATTGCCGATACCGGCAAGGTTGCGGTCTTCTGCATCGATGACCGACACCGACTGCGGCTGATCCAGAACCGCATCGAACCTTTGACCTGTGATGGTGACGATATCGTCACCCTGCGCTTCGATTACGACGCTCTGCTGATTTGGCGGTCGCTCATCGCCAGGCGGCGTCGCCCGATCCTGCTGAGCGAAGGCTGGCGCTGCAGCTGCCAGCGCACCAAGCGCGCACGACAGCTTCAGCAAGAGTTTGCTGCTCATCCCTGTCCTCCCTGTGCCCGCTGTTCCGCGGGCTTCTCCGCTTACTGCTCCACCCGGCAACGGGCGGCCCAACTGCGACTTACAGAGAGAAACGCATGTTTGCCGGTATGGTCAAGCGTTTTTGCCGATGTGGTATGCTGAATGCCGCCTCCGGGAGACGCCGGGCGCGCGGGTGCGAAACGGCAAATTTTTCCATCTATTCAGTATATTTATGAGATACCAGATAATCGCTCGCCGGGCCCGGCGGAACGCATTCAGCGGCGTATCCATATTATTTGATCGACATTTTTTGCCGATTCGGTTTTTCGTGCGATTG
>CAZGWV010000011.1:24236-36978 GCA_964529555.1 uncultured Rhizobium sp. | reverse complement strand
GTCGGACCGGCTGCGGCGCTGAATGAAACGCCCATGCCCCCGCTCTTCTTGCTCACCGGCCTCGACCTGAATGTGTCGCCAAGAAAGTTGAACTTGAAGACCGGATGAGCATCTCGTCGGCTTTCATCCCGGCAATGGACGCGCACGCCTCCGGGAAACTCGACGGCCAGATCCAGCGGGGCCGGCCGCTTCTCCGGGCTGAAAACCACCATGGGGGTGGCGCTTGCGGCGACCGGCAAGAACTCCACGGGCGCAACGTTGCCGCCAGAACGTGGATCGCGAAGCCAGCCGAGGCACATTGATGCCGTCGGGGGCGTCCGCCCATCGGTTACCGAGCAGCGCACGGGGCTGGCGAAGGACAGCATCCACTGTTGCGCGATCAGCGCCTACTCTCAGTTCGTATAGATCTCGCCAACCGCCTGGCATCGAAGGTCAAAAGCTCCTGAGTATTGACACTTAGAGTGCCATTAGATAGCTGGGTGGACTGACATGGGAAGATCACAGGAGTCGCACTGCCGATGAGAATGTTGCGTACGCCCGATGAGCGGTTTGCAAACCTGCCAGGATTTCCCTGGGCCCCGCACTATCTGACCATCAGCGATGCCGACGGCACGGAGCTGCGCGTCGCTTATATTGATGAAGGCCCACGCAACGCCGAGCCGATCCTGCTAATGCACGGAAACCCGACCTGGTCCTTCCTTTATCGCAAGATGATCCCTGGACTGCTCGCAACCGGCCGGCGCGTGATCGCTATCGACCTGCCAGGCACGGGGCGCTCGGACAAACCAGCAGACCGGACAGACTATACGCTCGCGCGCCATTATGACTGGGCGTCGAAGTGGTTCACGGCGCTGAACCTCACCAACGTCACCTTGTTCTGCCAGGACTGGGGCGGAACAATCGGCCTCTATCTGGCGTCGAAATACCCTGAGCGCTTTGCGCGCGTGGTGGCTTCAAACACCGGCCTGCCAACAGGCGAAGGCGAAAGCGATTTCATGAAGATGTGGGTCGGCATGATGGCCGTCGCGACACAATTCCCTTGGCCGATGCTCGAAAGCGGCATGGTGACGAAGCTGGACAAGACCGAGGTCGCGGCCTACCGCGCGCCCTACCCCACCAGCGACTATGAATACTGCCTGATCACCTGGCCCAGCCTCATTACGGTACAGCCAGACAATCCGGGCTTGCCGCTGAACCTAGGAGCGTGGGAGCGGCTGCAGAAATTCGAAAAGCCGTTTCTGACGTTGTTCGGTGAACTCGATCCGGTGGGACGTGGCTGGGAAACCCGCGCCCAGAAATTCATTCCGGGGGCCAGGGGGCAGGATCACCAGATCATCCCGAACGCACACCACTTCATCCAGGAAGATGCGGCGGAAGAACTCGTCCAACGTATCGCCCGCTTCCTGGATGTGAAGTAGCCGCTAGCGGACGAGCCGCATCCGACCGAAAGCAAGAATGACGAGCAACACGCCCTCGATCGCCATGGGCGCAATCATCTCGTTGGAGAAGCCGCTCAGGACGATGGTCACCAGCCGACCTGTCAGCGCAAGCGCGATCAGCACCATCGGCGCTGTCAGTACGGCGGCGCGATTGCGGATCGCCGCGAACAGAGAGAGCCCGCCCGCAGCCGCGAAGAAGCCCGCCACATCGGCACGAAGCGTCGCGAGGCCAAGCGGACCGACGGCTTGCACGCCCAGCTGAACCGCGACCTCGTCCGGCGCCATCCACATACGCAGCGCGACAAGCAGACCCAGGAGTCCCGCCACACCAACCAGTATTCGCGCGATTATCTGCATTGGTTTTTTGCTCCATCTTGCGTCTCGAGAATGGTGTGCATCATGCGGTCGGCCGTCTCCGCGCCATCGTTCTGGTTCTGACCGGTGATCAGACGCCCGTCGGCGACAACCCGGCTCGCAAAAATGTCGCGAAATCCAGAGCTGCTTTCGAATTGCGCTCCCGCAGCGCGAAGATCGCGTTCGGGATGGCGGGGCGTAAAAGCAATGCCCAGTTCACGGACCTGCTTGTCGGTCACGGCGGTTAGTCTGCGCCCGTTTACGAGGGGGTACGCATCGCCCTCGCGGGCGGCCAGCAGACCCAACGGACCATGGCAAACACCGCCGATAACGGCGCCGCGCGCATTGGCCTGCAGCAGCAAGCGGCCCAGTTCGGGGGATTGCTCGAAATCATATGCAGCGCCCCAGCCGCCCGCGAGAAACACGATGTCGTATGCGCCGCCATCGATGGCCGGGACAGCAGAAGTCGTCTGAACTTTCTTGCGGAATGCCGCGTCACGTAGAAAGCGCGCGTCGTGCACGGACTTGAGCGGCCATTTCAGCGAGGCCGGCTCGATCGGGATTTCGCCACCGGAGATGCTGGCGACATCGACGCTCATGCCGGCGTCGATGAAAGTGTAATATGGAGCTGTCATTTCCGACGCGAAGACACCCGTCTTGCGCCCGGTTTCGCCAAGCTTGCCGTGGCTGGTGGCCACGATCAGGGCGCGACGCCCGGCAAGGCTGCGCGTCGGCAAGCGCTTATGGCGGTGCAAACCAAGTGCGCGCAACAGGACTGGAAGACCCAGCCAGATCACGACAATTGCCAGCACGAAGGTGGCGATCAGCATCCAGGCCAAGCCGGCCTCCCTAAATTGACACTTTGCATGTCATAATGTCTCCTGCGGCCTGCGTCCATGGTGCGGCGCGCGGAGGCTGGCGATGGGATGGACAGGACAGCTGGCGGCGGCTCTTGCAATTGGGCTGATAGCAACTCCCGCCGCGGCGCAGCCGGCACGCAAGCCGAATATCATCGTTATTCTGGTGGATGACGCGGCCTTCATGGACTTCGGCGCCTTCGGAGGTGAGGCCCGCACCCCCAACATCGACCGCCTGGCCGCGACAGGCGCCATGCTCACGAACTACCACTCTTCCCCCCTATGCTCACCCTCCCGCGCCATGCTGCTGACCGGGATGGACAGTCACCGGACGGGTGTTTCCACGATCGAGGAAGTGCTGCCGCCGGAGTTGAAAGGGGAACCAGGATACACGCTGCGACTGGAGCCGGGCGTGCTGACAATTGCGGACAGGCTGAAAGCAGGCGGCTATCGCACACTGATGTCCGGCAAGTGGCATCTGGGGCATGGGCCTGGCGATCTGCCGAACGCGCATGGCTTTGACCGATCGCTCGCGCTGGATGCATCAGGCGCCGACAACTGGGCTGCAAAGCCCTACATGCCGTATTATCAGGACGCGCCGTGGTTCGAGGATGGCAAGCCGGCGAAGTTGCCGGAGAGCTACTATTCGTCCGAGCTGCTTGTGGATCGCCTGATCAGCTATATTGATGCTGACGGCAGGCAGGCGCCATATTTCGGCTACCTCGCTTTTCAGGCTGTGCACATTCCGGTGCAAGCGCCGAAAGAGTTCTCCGATCACTACAAGGGTCAGTTCGACCAGGGCTGGGAAGCTCTTCGCCGTGCGCGGTGGGATCGGGCAAAGGCGATGGGCGTCGTACCGCCGGATGCACCCTATGCGGACATGCCAGGTAATCTGCGGCCATGGGGATCGCTGAAAGACGAGGATCGCGCGAAGTATGCGCGGGCAATGGAAGTTTATTCCGGCATGATCGAGGCGATGGATCATCATATCGGCCGGCTGATCGCTCACGTCAAAGAGCGTGGAGAATTGGACAATACCATCTTTGTCATCACATCAGACAACGGACCAGAACCTAGCGACCCGGTCCACGCGCCGTGGATGGACATCTGGATGGGGCTGCACGGCTACAACTGGGATCTCGACACAATGGGCGGGCCTGGAAGTCTTGCTTTCATCGGACCGGAATGGGCGTCTTCGATTTCAGCGCCGGGATCGCTTTACAAATTTTATGCGTCAGGCGGCGGCCTACGGGTTCCGATGATCATGTCGGGGCCGGGCGTATCTGCAGGATCACGGCAGCAAGCACTTGCGTTCGTGACGGACGTCACGCCCACGCTGCTGGAATTGGCGGGCGTTGCAGCCGCCAACCCCGCCGGCACGCGCCCGATGACGGGACGCAGTCTTGCGCCGCTGCTGTCCGGCGCTACGGACAGAATCTATGGAGAGCGCGACACGTTCGGCATCGAGGTCTCGGGCAATGCGGCGCTATTCCGCGATCGCTACAAGATCGTACGCAACATGCCTCCGGTCGGCGATGGCGCGTGGCGTCTCTATGACCTGCAAGCAGATCCGGCCGAAGCGAACGATCTCTCGAAGGCTCAGCCGGAACTGTTCCAGTCGATGCAGGCCGGATACCAAGCATACGTACAGCGTGCGGGCGTGCTGCCCTTGCCGGAGGGATATCAGGTCGAGCGGCAAATCCTGCGCAACGCAATTGCGCGACAGGTCAGCTTCTACGGAATGGCTCTGGCGGCGGTTGGCGTTGCCATCGTGGCGCTTGTTATCTTTATCGTCCTGAGGCTTCGTAGAAGGCGGCGGAGCATCAAAAAGCAGGCTCCGCTTGAGGGAGGTTGAGGATGAGCGATCTGGTGAAGATCACCGACCGGGGCCACGTGCGCACAATCGCGCTCAACCGGCCGGGCAGGAAGAACGCTCTCTCCGATGAACTCGCCTGGAGTGTCGTCAGCGCGATCGACGAGGCAGCCAAGGATGACAATGTGTGGGTCGTAGCCGTGACCGGCACTGGCGATGCATTCTGTGCCGGGCTGGATCTCACCATGACGGAGCGAACCTCTCCCCTCTCGCCGCAAAATGCGCAGCTCGATGACCTGAATTGGGTTGGACACTTTCTGTTGTCGATCCGCCAGCGTTGCGACAAGCCCGTTGTCGGCGGCGTAAATGGTGTAGCTGTGGGTGCGGGACTGGGCCTGGCCATGGCCTGTGATGTGCGATTGGTCGCAAAGAGCGCACGGATGATGGCAGGTTATACGCGGATCGGCGGGTCACCCGATGGCGGTTTGACCATCACGCTACCACAGACGATGGGATATGAACGCGCCATGCGCTTCATGATGGAGAATCGCACTGTTCTCGGTGAGGAAGCCGTGGCCATCGGCATGGCCGGTGAAGTCGTTGATGACGCGCAGTTTGCTGACCGGCTTGCAGCGTATTGTGAAGAGCTTTGCCGCTGGTCTCCCATAACGCTGCGGCTGCTGAAGCGTGGCATGGTGAAGTCGCTGGAATCCACGGACATGGAGCAGCAACTTCGCTATGAACTGGCGAACATTCGTCGTGCTTTTACCAGCGAGGATGCGAAGGAGGCGCGCCAGGCCTTCCTCGAGAAGCGTCAGCCGATTTTCAAGGGTAAGTGAGGTTGATCCTCGATCGATCGGGTTGACGCATTCATGTTTTGGCATTGTAACTGCCATTTCAGATTGCCGGAGGTTTCGATATGGGCGCTCTCCCCAATCCGCTGACGCTGATGGGCGCGCCCGGATCGCCCTATACGCGCAAGATGGTGGCTTTGCTGCGCTACCGCCGCGTTCCGCATGCGGTGATCTGGGCCAGCCATAGCAATCCGCCTGCAGGTTATGCGGAGCCATCGGTAAAACTGCTGCCCACGTTTTATTTCCCCAAGGCGGATGGTGACCTTCAGGCCGTGGTCGATTCGACGCCGATTATTCGCCGGTTGGAAGTCGAGCATAAGGGGCGTTCATCAATTCCCGGCGACCCCGTACTCGCTTTCCTGAATTATCTGATCGAGGACTACGGCGACGAGTGGCTGACCAAATGCATGTTCCACTTTCGCTGGGCGCATCAGGCAGACATCGACAATGCTGGCCCGATGCTGATCTTCTGGAACGATCCAACAATCAGCGACCAAAAGGCTGACGCAGCCGCAGCCTTCATTTCCAAGCGACAGATCGATCGGCTGTATGTCGTCGGCTCCAACTCCGTAACTGCGGAAACAATCGAGAGCAGTTATGCGCGGTTCTTGCAAGCGCTCGACAAGCTCATTCAAGCGCTGGGCTATGTTCTTGGTGCACGCCCCTCGTCTGCCGATTTTGCTCTGTATGGACAACTGACGCAGTTGGGGATCATCGAGCCGACGCCCGCCGCATTGATGGCGAAGATCTCGAGGCGCGTGCGTGGATGGATTGATCGTGTGGAAGATCTCTCAGGTCTGACGCCGGAGGATGCCGACTGGATCTCGCGCGACATAGCGCGGTCATCGCTCGAGCTGTTGCTGACGGAGATCGGCCGGGTCTATGCGCCGTTCTTGCTGGCGAATGCCAAGGCGGTGATGGCGGGGGCCGAGAGATTCGAAACTGAAATTGACGGCCGCGCATGGAAGCAACCGACCTTCCCCTATCAGGCCAAGTGCCTGAAATGGATCCGAGACGAATTTTCTGCGCTGAATCCTGCCGATCAGGAAGACGTGCGAGGGATGTTTGCGGGCACGGGCTGCGAAACGCTGATTGCGGGACTTTGAGGAAACGTGGCGATGTTCAAACGGATACTGATCGGCCTGCTGGCGCTTGGTTTGGTTGGCGGCGGCGTGGCCTGGCTTAACCGCAAAGCCATCGTCCTGTTCATCGCAAGCCATACGGACAAGCGGGATGTTGGCCCGAACATTCCAGTGCTGTGGAAAGTCGGGCCGGCCACGGCATCAGTGTCGGCGGTTGAGCGGAAGCCAAACATCATCTTCATTCTTGCTGACGACCTGGGTTTCAACGACATTTCAACCTTTGGCGGCGGCGTCGCGGGCGGGCGCGTCAAGACACCGAATATCGACCGACTGGCCGCGCGTGGCGCGATCTTCACGCAGGCTTATGCCGGAAACGCGACATGCGCCCCATCGCGAGCGATGATCATGACAGGACGTTATCCGACGCGCACCGGCTTTGAATTCACGCCGACACCGAACGGCATGGGCAACGTCATCTCTATGTTCAGCGATAGCGATGCGACCGGGCTTCCGCCTGTGGCTTTCAACAGCGAACAGGCCAGCAAGTCGCCGCCCTATGCCTTGCAAGGCCTGCCCGGCTCCGAAGTCACCGTGGCCGAGGTTCTGCGCGACACGGGCTATCATACCGTTCACATTGGAAAGTGGCATACCGGATTGGGGCCAGAGTTCGGACCGAACGCGCAAGGCTTTGACGAGAGCCTGCTTATGGCGAGCGCGCTCTACCTGCCCGAGAACGACCCAAACGTCGTGAACGCCAAATTGCCGTTCGACCCCATTGATACGTTTCTTTGGGCGAAGATGCAGTTTGCGTCGTCTTACAATGAAGGCCCATGGTTCGAGCCAGGAGGATATCTGACCGACTACTGGACCGACGAAGCGATCAAGGTCATTCACAACAATCGCAACCGCCCGTTCTTTCTCAATGTCGCGCACTGGGGCGTTCACTCGCCATTGCAGGCCACGAAGTCGGACTATGATGCCGTTGGCGATATTGAGCCGAAGCGTTTGCGCGTCTACGCCGCCATGGTGCGCGCGCTCGACCGCAGTGTCGGTCGGATCTTGGATGCGCTCGAAACCGAAGGGCTCGCGGACAACACAATGATTGTGTTCACCAGCGACAATGGCGGAGCCGGCTATATCGGCTTGCCGGAGATAAATCAGCCCTATCGCGGGTGGAAAATGACCTTCTTCGAGGGGGGCATCCATGTGCCGATGTTTGTCAGCTGGCCCGGACATATTCCCGCAAACTCTCACGTAGCTTCGCCGGTCGCTCATATCGACTTGATGCCGACATTTGCCTCGGCCGCGGGTGGCAAACTGCCAGCCGGCGTAACGATCGATGGCGTTGACCTCTTGCCTTATGCACGCGGAACCGCGGCGCCAGAGCAATCACCCCATGACGCCATCTTCTGGCAGAGCGCCTATTACAAAGCGGTACGGCAGGGAGACTGGAAGCTGCAGGTGACAGAGACGCCTGCCAAGACCTGGCTGTTCAATCTCGCGGTTGACCCGACCGAGAAGACGAATGTTGCAGATCAGAATCCAGACAAGGTTGCTATGCTGAAAAAACTGCTGGCTGAGCATCAGGCGACGGCGCGGCCGCCACTCTATCCGTACACGACCGAGGGCCCGGTCGCTATCGACAAAACCGCAGCGGACAAAGTAACGAAGGACGACGAGTACGCAGTCTGGCCCAACTAGGGCGTTGCCGACTTTGAATTTTTCACAATTCGGAAGCCAATACGGTTGGAGGAAAAATCCACTTCCTGCCCTTGGCGCACAGCTGTGCGATAGCGGGCACAGTAGCTCTCGGCGCAGGGAAACGAGCCGCCCCTGGTCGTGTTCAACTGCGAACTGCGTTCGGCATCCGTGACATACCCTGTGGCCGCGACAAACCGCTCGAACTGGGGATTTGTAACTTCATGCACCTGCACGCAGAATGCTGCGACATGGACTCGGCGAGAGGGCTTCTCCTCCGCATATATCGCGTTGATGCCCATTTCGACCGCGTCTTCTGGAACGGCTGTGAAGGCGCCTATTTGCGTTTCGGAAAGACGCACGCCGTCTGTTTGAAAGCTGCTCGCCAGCTTCGACTAGGGCGCAGAACAGTCCGCGACGAGCAATCCCAGAAACTCATAGCAGCTACGCATCACTTGCCGTCCAGCAGGCGATCGGCGGTGTAGCGAAGGACGGCGAGGGACTCCTTGGGAGCCAGCTTCTGATCCTGACGCAATCGTCGCCACGTTTGAAAGCCCGTTGTCATTTCGATCGCCTGGAACAGGACCGTGTCGTTCATGATCTTCTGTGGCAGGACGCGCTTGAGACCCTCCCGCTCCATACGCAGGAAGCGGTTGTAGTCATCCATCAGAAATTTGGAGCGGAAGCGCTGCAGGTTGCCCGCGATCTTGAGCGGCATGATTCGCTCA
Source organism: uncultured Rhizobium sp. (assembly GCA_964529555.1). Lineage (GTDB taxonomy): Bacteria > Pseudomonadota > Alphaproteobacteria > Caulobacterales > Hyphomonadaceae > UBA7672. The sequence continues at coordinate 28,153 of CAZGWV010000011.1, read as the reverse complement.
TAGATGTAGGCGCGACGGTCGAGAAGATCGTCAAATTGGGCTCGCCACCCCTTGCCCTCAAACGGCTCCTCGATCAGCGGCATGATCTCCGCTTCAATGACAGCGCTGATCTCGCGATTGAGAGTGTCCATCTCCTCAAAATGGCGGAACACGGTGCGCAGGCCGACCTGGGCCTTATCGGCCACGCGGGCGGCGGCGGGAGACATCTCTCCAGCGCGGATCAAATCGATCAGCGCATGCACGATACGTTCGCGGCTGCGGCTCGAGCGCAAGCGGCGGCCATCGGCCTCTCGCGTATCGTCGAGATCATTGACGACCTGATCCCTGCGTCCCGTCCTGCTCTTCACCGGGGCATTCTCATGCAATGGCCAAACCTGCAAGACAGCTAGCACACTGCTCCACCAAGCGAAGCGGTATTCTCACCTTCTATCGTACGTCAGCGAAGGACTTGCTGACTGATTGCCGTTCCGCCTGCGGGAAGACTGACGAGAAGTCCGTCCTCCGCAACACGAATCGGCCCCGCAAAACCTTTTGGCGCATCGCCCAGAAAGGCGGCATCCAGCATGGTGGACGGAAGCGGCGGCACAATGTGATACAGCACCAGCTGTTTCACTTTTGCATCCGTTGCTGCACGCGCCGCATCTTCAGGCGTAGCGTGATAGTCGAGGATATCTCCCATTATCTTGGCGACATGCCCCTGCCCTCTGGCAGTTGCAGCATCGCGCATCTCGATAACCATGGAGGGACGCAGGGCCTCGTGGAACAACACGTCTGCACCCGATGCGATCGCAACGAGATCGGGTGAATAGACGGTATCTCCACTCAAGACGACGGATCGCCCCTTATAGTCGATACGATAGCCGAAGGCGGGGGCTATCGGCGCGTGATTTACCGCCACCGCGGTGACTTTCACACCGTCCCGATCAAGGATCACCTGCGCATGACCGGGGCCTGAAGGCGCCGGTATGATTTCTGGCGCGCCACCGAAACCAGCGGGATCAGCGATCGCTGGCCCGTGATGCGCCGTGCGATAGGTGCTGTCTATGCGGTAGGCGGCATTGAAGCCCGCAACCACTTCGCCGACGCCTTCGGGTCCCGCGACAGGTAGCGGAGCGGACCGCGAACCGCCCACCCACGCCTGCAGCATCAACTCGCCCAAGCCATCTATGTGATCGGAATGGAGGTGAGTGAGATAAACCTTCTCCAGTCGCCCGACCGGAAATGCCATGCGCATAAGTCGACGCGCGCCACCTGCGCCAATGTCGAATACCATGGCGTGGCTGCCGGCGATAACGCCAACGCAAGGACCAGCGCGCGTCGAGTCTGGCATGGGAGATCCCGACCCGCACATGAAAACATGCAGACCATCCGGCAGTTCAACGCTGCGGTCACGCCCCACACTATCGACGGCGGCCTGGCGGAACATTACCTCGCCAATCTGACGCTGGAAAACGAAATAGCCGCCCGCGCCAGCCGCCAGAAGAGTCGCAACGACGCCCAGAACCAGATAGCGCTTTTTCATGCTTTCGCTCCCAGCGATTTCGCAATCGCCTTGATCCAGTCAGGTGAGAATTCAGGCGCAAGCAGTGTTTCGATGTTGAGCTGTCCTTTGAGACCGGCAGTGCGATGAACCGACGCCTCGCGCCATTCCGGCGAAAAGGACATGCGCACCATCGAACCGCGATCAGGGTAAGCCGCGATGGCGATCTCGTCCCACAACTCTTCCACGCGGCCAAGCGAGAGGAAGCTGACATCGGCTGCGAACACCGCCTGTCCGCCGAACGTCGGCAGAATCCGTGTCACGGCGCGGCCGTAGATCTGATAAGCCTCTCGGCCCGACAGCGTAGTCGCGCGGCCATCCGCATATTCGGCTCTGTCCTTGAACTTGAGCAGATTGACCATGAAGATCGGGCCATCCGGCCCCTGTTGCCGCAGGGCTTCGATCTGCACTGAATCAATTGGATAGACGTCGTTGAAAACCTGCATACGCTATCTCCCTCGCAGCTGTGTCACGTATTGCGGATTGCATGCTCGACCGCCCACAAGCGATCTTGCCCCCAGGCAGCGGTATCTCTGAAGCGGAAGCACGGGACGCCCCATAGGCCCAGGTCGAATAGTTCCTGGCGGTTAGCTTCTGCTTCAGCGCGCCACTCGACATTGCCCATCCGGGAGCGGGCCTGACACCAGTCGAGACCCGACGCTTCCACGATCTTGCGTAGGCCACCGTCACTTCCCGCATCGATACCCTGTGACCAGACGGCGCTCATAAACGCATGACAAAATGCGTATCCCCTCCCCTGCTCTATCGCCCAGGGCAGCAGCGAATAACCACGCTCCACGGGCTTGCCGACAGGGTCCGCCACCCGTCCAAAGGGCACGCCGACACGCCGCGCCTCCCGTGCAGCGTCGAGCGTGATATAGTTGCGCTTGGCCGGAGGCACAGGCAGACCTCGCATCACCATCGGCAGCACGAAACGCAATTTGAGATTCAGACCGTATGCATCCGTCAGCGCCTTGGCGCGTGCGGCTGCAATCCAAGTGTAGGGACTACGGAACGAAAGATAGAAATGTAGATCTTCGCCCTGAACGGAAGACATGTGCGATGCATCAGCCAGTGGTGAGTGCGGCTGAGCGTAAATGGGCCCGCCTGATGCCGTGGCTTTACGCGCGCCGACGTCCGCGAGACGTTCTTCGAGATAATGCAGCCGGTCGAGGCCCCAATACCATTCGCCGGCATAGTGCAGCATGCCGCCGAGATAGTGACCAAGGCGAGCGCGAAGCGCATCGCCTTCCGCCTTTGCACCGGCGGCATCTCCCTCCGGCAATGAAAGTACCTTGTCCGACCAGAGCGCTTCGGAAATTCGCGCAGCATCCTTGATGAAGCTACCTGAGTTCAGGCTATGCGCCAGTGTGGCCTCAGCTTTCGCCACGGCCTCCGGTCCGGGCTGAACAGCAATGCTGTCAGACCAAAGTCCCGCACGATGAGCAAGACGCCGAGCGTCTCGACACGCCCACTCATCGAGCTTCTCGCGTTCTGGCGCAGCCCAATCGGGCGGAGCAGACACAAGATGGCAGTTCAGATCGACATCGTACCGCGCAGCAAGCTCCGGCAAAACCTGCGCCAGGAGACATGAGTAAGGATCGCCCGCTTGATGAAAATAGCTCACGGTGTGACGCGCTCCGCGGGCAAGGCGGCGTCGCTCCGCGCGTTCTCTTGCCTTCTGCTGACGCGCGACGCCCGTAATTTGTTCCGCGATGCGTGAGGCTAAGAACGTATGAATTGACATAGCGAGCTCAGCTTTTGGACGCCGGGCGTTCGCGCAGGGCCAGCACAAGGAAAATCAATCCCAACCCTACGGCGATGGGGCTGGCATAATGCTCGGGTGGATGGTGATCGCCGGCCGCTCCTTTGAAGAACCAACCGTCAATTGACATCAAAGCACACGACAGAATGACAACGAGCAGCCCAAGCGGCGCCATCGTCCGATAACGCAGCCCAATGACGAAGAGCAGAAGCGCGACGGGTATCTGCAAGGCGCCAAACCAAGCAAAAACGGCGACCAGCGCCGCGCCATTCTTGGAAAGATCGAGGCCCGCGATGACGCCAGCACCACCATCGGGCAGAAAGTAATGAATACAGCCGGGAATGAGCTCAAGCAAAGCGGCAAGCATCAAGAACCAGGCTGCAACCGGAGAGCCCAGGTAGTCCCTATTTGTGCTCGGCGGAAACAACGCCATTGTCCTAGCGTCCGTAAGCGAGTGACTCGAATTTATTGGCACGATTAATGCCATTTTTTGGCATCGTCAATCGAAGGCAACATATGCCCTTCGGAGCGACGCGGCATCATGGATGCAGGACGCTGTCATTTGGGCGCCCCGCAGGCCTGCGTTCAATGCAATGCAACAAGCAGCTTTAC
>CAZGWV010000011.1:0-24136 GCA_964529555.1 uncultured Rhizobium sp. | reverse complement strand
CCGCCGAAAACGCTGGGTTGTTGTGCGGTAGGTCTACCGTCGGCGATAGCGCTTCATTCCTCGGTCTATAGCAGAGGCTGGATTTGCGGTGACTGCGCACACTGATTGCATGCGTGTCGATGACTGGTCAGCAAGAGTTGCTCGCGAAGTGGCATATTCTGCTCCAGTCTCCCGCGCCACCGTCACTCCCGACTTCGTTGCTACGACGAGGGATTTCGGTATCACGCGGTTTCGGGGCCAGCGCCTCTTGTGGCTGCAACTTCGGCCCTATCGGCCGGCAAAGCGCCAAGCGTTCGCGGAACTGGTCCCGCCGCATGCGTCCTGACGCCAGTTCGCGCCATCCGCCACCACAACGCAAAACGCCCCACCTTGACGGTGGAGCGTTCCGCAGATTGATGCCGACGCCGTCCCCGGTCAGAACCGGAAGCGCAGGCCACCCATGTAGTACCGGCCGATCATGTCGTAGAGGCTGGTGTTGGTCGGATAAAAAGTGACCGTGCTCTGTGACGGCGCAGGGGGAGGGTCCTGGTCGAAGAGGTTGCTCACGGTCAGGAACAGTTCCGAATCCGCGCCCATCTGCTCGAACCGCCACTTCGCGGTGACGTCGGTGTAGAAGCGCGCGGGCACGTGGTTCTTGTCGAGTCCGGTCGCCCCGAAGGTCGAGTCCATCTTTCCAGCGGAGAGATAGCGCTCCTGGGCGATCAAGGTGAAGTCGCCGATCGCGTAGGACGCAACCAGGTTGGCGCGCCATTCGGGAACGCCGCCCGCGCTCTGGCGCAGGTCACCCGCGCGATCGATCGGCGCCGCCGTGCCGACGCGCGTTTCAAGCTTGGAGGTATGGTTCACCAGCGCCCGCAGCGACAGTGTTCCCTCGCCGATCTCGGCCTGGTAGCCGGCTTCGATGTCGATGCCGCTCGTCTTGAGCGCGGCGGCGTTCTGGTAGGGCGTGGTGATGGCCACCAGTCGCCCGTCGCCATCGCGCTGGATCAGGGCGCACTGGCTGGTCACGCCCGCGGCGCAAGCGTTCAGGATCTGCTGGCCGTTGATCACCGAGATCGCGTCCTGGATGTCGAGCGAGTACCAATCGACCGACAGGCTGAATTCCGGCAGCCAGTTGGGCTTCAGCACGACGCCGACCGTCAGCGTGTCGGATTTCTCGGGATCAAGGTTGGGATTGCCCACCCGCAGCCCTTTCGAGAACTGCAGCGTGTTGCCGAAGTTCGGGTCCTGGAAGAAGCCCTGGCTCTGCACCGAGCCGGAATAGAGCTCGACGAAGTTTCCGGCGCGGATATCCCGAGAGACGGTTCCGCGCGCGCGGATCTCGTCGGACAACTCCCAGCTGACGCCAACTTTCCACGGCGTCACGGCGCCGCTGGTCGAGTAGTCGGCATAGCGCAGCGCCGCGTTGAGTTCGAGCGACTCCGCCAGGGGAACATCGCGCAGCAGCGGGATCACGGCCTCGACGAACGCCTCACTGACATTGTAAGCGCCTGCCGACGGCTTCGAATTGGTCAGCTGGTAGCCGCCGACCTGCCCTTCGAGGTTGCTCGGAAGTCCCAGGAACGTCGCCCCGGAGATCACGCCGTCCGACAGCGCATCGACGACCTGCACCGCATCATAGCTGCGGTGCTCGATGCCCGTGGCGAAACCGATCGGGCCGGCCCAGCCTTCAAACAGGTCGCCGCTGACACGGAAAGCGTAGACATCCGCCTCCAGCGTCTGGCGCGAATAGGATGTACCGAGCAGATAGTCGCGCTGGGCGCCCGTCAGCTCGCGATAGCCGAACATGTTCACCGGCACACAACCATCGCCAGGATTGGTCAGCGTCGACCGGCAGATGGGAAGACCCGTCGTCGGGTTCAGCACGACGTCGGCAGAGTTGTAGACGTTCTGCAGCTTGGGGTTCTCGAGCGTCTCGGTCTTGAAGAAGCTGACATTGCGCTGGGCGTAGCCCTCGTAGGACCAATCGCCCCACTCGCCTTCGACGCCCGCCATGACGCTCCAGTTGTTGCCGAGTTGGCGGAAGTGCGGCATGCCCCAGTCGGCGCTGAGGCGACCAAGCCGGATCGAGGCCAGGCCGTTCGCCGCCATCGCGTCGCGCGTCGCCGTCGGAATGAACGGGTTGTCGTTGAAGATGGTGAACGCGGCCGCCGTTCCCGATTGTGAGGGAATGACGGAGATATAGCCCGTCAGCTCTTCCGCAACCGACCCTTCGAGGAAGAAGGTGGTGTTGTCGTTCACATCATACTTGAAGTGGGCGAATGCCGCATCCGAACGCAGCTTGGCTGGAAGCGCCGATGTCAGATAAGCGCCGTCGCCGCCCACCGCCGTGAGCGCGGATCGGTTGCTGCCGAAGACAAAGGGAATCGGCGTGCCATCCTGGTCGAACTGCGTGCCATTCAACGCCCCTCCGATGATGAGGCCGCCAGGCGCGGCGTTCACGATGCGCGCATCCCTGACGAGAAGGTTCGTCGGCGGTCCGCTCGGGTTGCTGATGATGCCCCACCCCGCTTCGGCCCATTCGCGGCCGTGTGCATCGTCATTGGCAGGCCAGCCCTGGCTGAGAAGATGGTCCAGGCTGAACACGATGTGCCCCCGCCCGTCGAACAGCTCCGTTCCGCCGGCTAGCGCAATCTTGAAGGTCTCTGCGTCGTCATAGGCGGAGATGCCAGCGCTAACCTCGCCCGAAAGACCGGTGAAATCCGTATCGAGAATGAAGTTCACCACGCCGGCCACGGCGTCCGATCCATAGGCGGCCGAGGCGCCGCCCGTGACGACGTCCACCCGGCTAACCAGCGCCTGCGGGAACAGGTTCACGTTGGCTGAGGCAGATGAGTTGGTTGGCGGCGCGCGGCGGCCATCCAGCAGGACGAGCGTACGGTTAGGTCCGATGCCGCGCATGCTGAGATAGTTGCCGCCATTGTTGCCGTTGGCCGCGGGACCCGCATTCGCCGGCTTCGACGATCCGGCGAATTGCGGCAACTGGTTCAGCGCATCGGGAAGGTTGGCGGGCGCTATCGACTTGAGCTGGTCCGCACTCACGACAGTCAGCGGCGTCGGAGAGGCATCGCCATTGGTGATGACGCGCGATCCGGTGATGCGCACAACGTTGCGATCGGTATCGTCTTCCGCCGGCGCCGGCGATATCTGCTCGACGCCGGCAGCCTGCGGGTCCTGGATTTGGGCAAGGGCTGGATTGGCTCCGAAGACCAGCGCGGCCCCGAGAGCCCAGAGGCTTACTTGCCCAGGACGCGAACGCGCCCCGTGGCGAATGATTCTCGCATCCTGAAATGACATGCGCTTTCCCTTTGCAGCGTTCCGTTCCCCGAGCGCATGCGCGCTCCTCATCAGCCGCTCTGTGGCGGTCTTGACGTTGAAATGACGCTAGCACGGTGTCTTGAGATATTCAACATACAGAACAATCATTTTGTAAATTGAATGGGCCGACCCGGTAACACCGTTGTGCAAGGCAAAATCGCACGCCCCGCCCGCTGCACGCGCGCGTTCGCTGCTTCCTGAACGCCTTGTGCGCGCCAGCCATGTTGACCGGCGCGCACAACGCAGAGCGTCACTCTTTAGTGAGTGGCAGGCGACGACACCGAGCCTTCGGGCGCACGCAGTTGCGGGATCGTCATCCGGTTCGCGCCGTCGATGATTTTTGCGTAAGCGCGCGCAACTGCCTCCATGCCGGTCGGCAGGGCGACGTCGGCCGTCTCCATGTCGGTGTGCGTGAAGGGCCCGGAGTCCATGGCGTAGAGCGCCGGCGCATCCCGCTGGACAATCCGCATCTCGCCGGAGGCAGATAGATCGCCATCTTCCCATGTTGGCACGCAGAAGGAATTGAAGGCGCCGAACATGAGGTCAGCGAGCGGATCGCTGCCATTGAGGAACCAGCGCACGGGGCGATAGGTGTTCATCCGGCGCGTCGTCTGGCGGAATTCATCCGTACGCAGCGCGCCGACATGCTCCGCATTGATCAGAAGCGCTGTCGATTTGAGGAAAGTGCCGCGGTTCTCGTGCAGCCAGGCCGGACCCAGCGGTTCAGGCGGGGAGCCGTGATGGCCCGGTGTTGACACGACGACGAGGCGCCGCGGCCGGGAGGCCTGCGGCTGTTTCGCGAAATACTCTGCAACGGCGAGCGACACGGCAACGCCGGAAGCGTTGTCGATCGAGCCGTCGAAATACGCATCGCGATGCGCCATGATGACGATATCTTCCTGGCTTCCCGGCGCGCCCGGTAGCTCGCCTATAACAAGAGCCGACTTGAGGCCGGATATCGTTTTCGCCGCCAATTTCAACGTGATCTGCGGCGGCGCTTCCGGCGTCGCCTCGATCATCTGACGAATCGTATCGCCATCCTCGCGGCCCAGCGTGAAAGTCGGAACGCTGAGGCCAACAGGATAAAGCTGGGTTTTCGGGTTGCCTGGGAAGGCCATCACGATCAGGAGCGCGCCGGCGCCATGACGCCCGGCGCGAGCAAAAACACCCGTGTCCTGGGCGCTGTTCGACAGAATGCCGGGCGTCGGGACGGAATAGACGATCACCGCCTTGCCGCGCACATCGCGACCGGCGAACTCCGCTTCCGATCCCAGCCCGACATAGACCGCCGGCAATGTTACGCCTTCAGCGGGCGTTGCCGGCGAGCCCATCGTCGGCCAGACCGAACTCAGCTCAACTGTCTTGCCGGCGCCTGTGGCGGCGCCGGACCAGGAATCCGGGAACCAGCTGTCAGGCATCGGCAGATCGACGACGCTGGTCTTGAGGCCAATCTCGGCATAGCGGGCCTTGATCCAGTCCTGCGTCCATGTGTCGGACACCGTGCCCGAGATGCGGCCCCAATACTGGTTGCCGGCATCGCGATAGCGACGCGAAATGCCGACCAGCGCGTCAACATCGGCGACCAGCTTGTCTCCGTGTATACTTTCATAGCGGGCATCGGCCGCCTCGAGGCGGCACGGCGTCAGGTTGTCCCGGAGAACATAGCGCGCAGCGCCCCGATTGGACTCCGCGCTCATGGTTTGAGCGGGCTGGGCCTGCGTGGGCTGTAGTTGCGACGGCGGGGCCTGCATCTGCGGCATCTGAGCTGGCGCGCACGCCGCGCTTGCAGCCAGAAGCGCGGCGCCGAGGGCAAATCCCGCAGTCTTCAGGTTGGTCACGTCCGGCATGCGTCGTCTCCCTTTTTTGCCGGGCGCGCTTCGATGCCACCCGTTCTGATCCATACCTCGCCCCCGCATCGCGGCGGCTATCTCACTTGGCCTTCTGCTTCTCCCGCTGCAGCATGGCGCGACCGAAGATGTGCCGCGATGTCCGGTCCGCAACTCGCGCCAACGTCCCGCCCAGCTTTTCGATCGTCTCGCGCTGGTGCAGGCCGGAGAACATGATGCAGGCCACACTGTACCGGACCCGCCCTTCGCTATCGAGGATCGGCGCGGATATGGTCGCGACGCCATGACTGAGCTGCCCGTCATCGAGCGCCCATCCGGTGCGCGTCACCGCCGCCACCTCCTTGAGATGCTCCCGCAGCGGCGGCCGCCGGCGCCAGCGCACCTTGCCGAATTCTGCCTCCAGCGCATCATTGTCGAGACCGCTGAACGCCGCCACACACCGCCCCACCGACCCCGCGAATTTCGGCAGGCGCTGCCCGATCGACATATGGATCCGCGCCAGCGCATGACTTTCCTCGAACCCGATCAGCACCCACCGCCCATGCGAGGTCAGCAGCCACAGCATGCTGGTGACGCCGAATTCCGAGGCAATATCGCGCAGATAGGGCCGCACATAACCCAGCACGCCATTCTCTTCCATCACCTTGCGCGCCAGCCGCAACGCCTCGGTGCCGAGCGCATAGGTCTTGGTGGTTGGATGGAACTCGATGAAGTTCTCGTTCACCAGTGTCTTCAGAATGTTGAAGCACGAGCTCGGGCTGATCGAGAGAGCGCGCGCGATGGCCGTGACGCCCAGCGGAGTATCCGACTCCGAGATATGTCGCATGACGTCGATCGCGTGGACGATCGAGCCAACTGGCCCGCGCTTGTCCTCATCATCTGCGGTCATGTTGCTGCTTCCATGTCATGGCCGGGCCTGGCGTTTGCCGCGCCTGCGGCGCTGGCGCCAGTAAGATCGGCTTGCAGCTTCTGCTTCAAGACCTTGCCCGCCGCATTACGGGGGAGAACTTCGGCGAAGGCGATCATCTTCGGCGTCTTGTAGGCGGCGATCCTCTCCCGCGCCCAGCGGACAAGCTCCGCCTCCCCTGCCTGTTTGCCCGTGTGCAGCACCACGACCGCGCACACCTCTTCACCCCAGCGCTCCGATGGCAGCCCAACGACCGCGACGTCAGCGACGGCCGCATGGCTCGCAAGCGCGTTCTCGACCTCGATGGGATAGACGTTCTCCCCGCCCGTGATGATCATCTCCCGCGCCCGGCCGCGCAGGTGCAGGTATCCGTCCGCATCAAGCATGCCGAGGTCGCCCATACGCAGCCAGCCGTCCCCGTCCAGCGCCGCCGCGCTCGCCACCGGCAGACGCCAATAGCCGAGCATCGTGCTCGCTCCCTTTATGGCGACTTCCCCGATCTCTCCACGCGGCGCAGGCTGGCCATCGTCCCGCAGGATACGCACCTCGACGCCCGGCACAGGAAGCCCCGCAGACGCCATACGTTCGCCCGCAGCGGGACCGTGATCCGCCGGGCTCAGCGTCAGCACGCCGCCCGCCGACTCGGTCGAACCATAGGCCTGCACGAAACCACACCCGAACGCCGCCATGCACTCCTGCAGGAGCGGCAGCGCAATCGGCGAGCCGCCATAGATCATGTAGCGCACACGGCTGAAATCGACCTCGGGCCGGCGGGGATGCCGCGCCAGCGTGCGCATCGCCGCCGGCACAAGGAAAAGCTTGGTCACCCGCCCGGCGCCGACCAAGTCGAGCACCTTGTCGGCGTCGAACTCCGACAGCACGTGCACCGGACAGCCATTATAAAGGCCGCAGATCGCCGTACGAATCCCGGCGATATGAAAGAGCGGCATGGAGACGAGGCAGAGATCGTCCGGTGACCATTTCAGCCAGTCCGGCCCCGAGGTCGCCTCAAGCCGGCGCATCTCCACCAGCGCGCGATGCGGAACAAGGGCGCCTTTGGGCTTCCCCGTCGTCCCACTGGTATAAAGAAGCAGTGCAGCGTCGTTTGCATCCGGCGCTGCGGGCCGGATGGCGTCATGCCTGCCGCGCCACGCCGCATAAGCGGGAACCTTGCCATCGCCCGCGCCGGTCGACAGCACAAGCGGACGCAGCCGGGCAAGGCCCATCGCCTCATCCAGCAAGGAGCGGAACGCATCGTCGGCGATGACGACTTTCGGCTCCGCATCGGCAAGAATGTAGGCCAGTTCCGGCGCCGCCAGTCGCCAGTTGAGCGGCAGCAGCATAGCGCCAAGCTTCGCGCATGCGATCAGCGCTTCGAAGAACAGTGCGCTGTTCCTGGCTAGGATCGCGACGCGGTCGCCCACGCTGACGCCCGCTGCGACCAGCGCGGCTGCGCTCTGGCCGGACAATGCGTCGAGATCCCCAAAGGAAAGGCGCCGATCAGCATCGATCAACGCCACGCGCGATCCATCTGCGCGCGCCTGCGCCAACGCCATGTCAGCAAGGTTGAGGATAGGCGGGCTCGTCGCCTGCAATGTCGCCACCTCGTTTGCGCTCGTTCGCCAGCTGGAAATTCTATTGCCGCAGCCTGCGCAGGGCGTCAATTCATATTCACAATAATGAATGATCATTTTTCTATTTGAACGTGCGACGGAAATGCAATAGCGTCGCTGCAATCGCGACACGGGATCGCGCCGCACGTCTCACGACCGGCGACATCCTGCATGCAGCACGACGGCCGCCATGGCTCGCGCCGTGAACGTCTTCGCTCGAGGCATGCACGTTCGTGTTTCAGGGCCCGGAAGAGGCGCCTGCTGAATCGACAAGGAACGGGAAACAGCACCATGACAGCCAGGCAGATACTGATGCTAGGAGCCACGATCACAGCCGTCGCGATCGGCGCCACAGCCGTCCACTCGCAGCCGACGGCCTATGATCCCGCAATCGAAACCCGCACAACCATCGCGGATGGTTTCACCTTCGTCGCCGTCGGCGATATCATCTATCCGCTGCCCATGGCCGGATCGCCCGACAAGGCCTTCCAGGACGCGATGAACCGCATCCGCGAAGGCGACGTCGCCTTCGGCAATCTTGAAATGACCATGGTCGACATCGACGACTTCAAGGGCCCGGTCAGCAATGGCGGCTTCTGGGGCACGCCCGAGCTCGCGGAGGATCTCAAGGCTCTCGGCTTCGACGCGCTTGGTCGCGCCAACAACCACCTCTACGACTATGGCCAGGAAGGCATGCTGGAAACCAACGCCCACCTCGATCGGGTGGGCATCGCGCATTCCGGCTCTGGCAAGGGGCCCGGCGCCGCCCGCGCGCCCGGCTATCTGATGACGAACAAGGGCCGCGTGGCCTTCGTCGCCATATCGACCAGCCATTCGCCAACCTTCACCTCCCTCCCCACGATCGTGCGCGCCGCGCCGGCCGTCGGCGTCGCCCCGCCCCGTCCCGGCGTCAGCCAGTTGGCGACGACCCAGATCTTCAATGTGCCTGCATCCCTTGTCCCCTCGCTGCGCGCCGTGAAAGACGCCTTCCCGACCGGCGGCGCGCTCTACGCGCCCACCAACGACACCGACACGCGCTTCTCGGTCATGGGTCAGACCTTCCAGGTCGCGAATGTCGACCGCCCGCAATTCACCTATGAAATCAGCACACAGGACGAAGCGGAAATCCTCCGCTCCGTCCGCGAAGGCAAGATGAAGTCGGACTTCCTCGCCTTCGGCATCCACAGCCATGAAACGCGCTACGCCGACAAGCCCGACACGGACCCCTATCCGGGCGATTTCCTGCAACCCTTTGCGCGGAAGGTGATCGACACGGGCGCGGACAGCTTCGTCGGCACGGGCGTGCATGTGCTGCGCGGCATCGAGATCTACAAGGGCCGCCCGATCTTCTACGGGCTCGGTGAACTGTTCCGCCAGATGGATATCAACCGCGCGCCCGGACAGGACCCGGTGCGCGGCGACATCAACAGCGATCCGGCCAAGTATGAGACCGTCATCGCCGTCAGCCGTTATGAGCGCGGAACACTCGCCGAGGTCCGCCTCTACCCGATCGAGATGGGCGTCGACCTGCGCATGGCGCATCGTGGCATCCCGCGCACGGCCAGCCCGGCAGGCGCCAAGCGAATTCTCGAACGGCTTCAGACGCTGTCCGAACCCTATGGAACGCGCATCGCCATAGAAGACAATGTCGGCGTCATCCGCGTGACCGGATCGCGCAGGTGAGCCAGACATCTATGCCGGTGAGGGCCAGCGGGGCAGCCAACCGCGCCATCCTCGTGCTGCTTGTTATCTACACGCTGAACTATCTCGACAGGCAGATCATCAACATCGTCGCCGAGCCGATCAAGGAGGAATTGAACCTCCTCGACTGGCAACTCGGCCTGATGTCGGGCCTGGCGTTTGCGGTGTTCTACACCGTGCTGGGGATTCCGCTGGCGAAAGTGGTCGACTCGGATCGGACGAACCGGCCGGCCCTTATCTCGGTATGCCTTGCGGCGTGGAGCGGCATGACGGCGCTGTGCGGCGTCGCGCAGAACTATGCCCAGCTGCTGCTGGCGCGCGTGGGCGTCGGCATCGGCGAGGCGGGCTGCTCGCCGGCCGCCCATTCGCTGATTTCCGACATCGTGCCGCGCGAGCGGCGCGCCTCGGCCATGGCCGTCTATTCGATGGGCATCCCGCTTGGAAAGCTGTTCGGCCTGCTCATCGGCGGGCTCGTGGCGCACACACTCGGCTGGCGCATGTCCTTCATCATCGTAGGCATTCCGGGTGTCCTGCTGGCGCTTGTCGCCTGGAAGATAATCGTGGAGCCCCGAGCGCTGCGCGAACCGTCGCCTAAGCCCGTCCACCGCGCAACGATGGTGCAGTCCATCGCGCGTCTCGCGCCGATCCCGACCTTCTGGCTGATCACCTTTGGCGGCGCTTTCATGTCCTTCCTCAGCTATGGACAGACCGCCTTCCTCGGCTCCTTCCTGATCCGCGTGCATGGCGTCAATGTCGGCGAGGCTGGCGTGATGCTGGGGCTCGCGCTCGGCGTCGCCGGCGCATTCGGAACGTGGGCGGGCGGGCGGTTCACGGACCGGCAGGCGCAGAAGGACCGCCGCGCCTTCACGATGATCCCCGCGATTACCTCCGTTGCGGGCGGCGTCCTGTTCATTGTCGCCGTACTGTGGCGGGAGCTGTGGGGCGGCCTTGCCATCCTGTCACTCGCAACCGCGCTGACGTCCGTGTGGTACGGCCCGATCTTCGCGACCGTCCAGAGCCTGGTAAGACCGGAGCAGCGCGCTATGGCGGCGGCCGTCCACCTCTTCTTCGTCAACCTGATTGGGCTAGGCCTTGGCCCGCTGACGTTTGGCATCCTGTCGGACTTCCTCAATCATGGCTCCACAGCAGCGGGGCTTACCGGTCTCGGCGGCGTCGAAGGGTTGCGGTATGCGCTGGTGATCGGGGGCGGCGCGACGACACTGGTCGCCCTCGCCTTTCTGCTGCTGTCGACCCGCACCCTGCGCGCCGATCTCGACAGGTCCGAACAGTGAAGAATCCGATGGTCCTAGCGCGGCGCATCTCTCCGCCATGCGGGGCCGTCATGCGTGCGAGCAAGACACCATGACGACTAACCAGGACAACGAAATCCAGGACGATGGGACAATGACGGACCCGCCCCTTCTGGGCGTGCGCGTTGTGGAATGGGTGTCCGGCCCGATGCGTATGGCCGCGCGGCTACTGGCCGACCTCGGCGCCACGGTCATTCATATCGAGCCGAAGGGCCGCGACATGACCGGCGAGCGGATCGTGTCGGGAATCAGTCTCGACGCGGCGGCGCTCAATCGCGGCAAGCAGGTGCTCAGCGTCGACCTGGACTCGCCCAAGGACCGTCAGGCGATCCGCGACCACCTGGCGGACGCCCATGTCGTGATGGAGGATTGCTCGCTGAGGGACGTCTCCCGCAGCCTGATCGACATCGACCGGCTGCGGCGCGACTTTCCTGCCCTCGTCCTTGTTTCGATTTCCAATTTTGGGCGTACGCAGGGCTTTACCCAATGGCAGGCCACCGACCCGGTCTTCCACGCCCTCTCCGGTATCCTCTCCCGCTCGGGCCTCCCCCACTACCCCCCCCTCCTCCCCCCCTCCACCCTCGCCGCCCCCTCCTCCTCCTCCCAAGCCGCCTTCGTCGCCCTGCTGGCTTTCATCAAGCGGCTGGATACTGGGTGCGGAGACTGGCTCGATTTTTCGGTTCTCGATGGCGTCGTGCAGACATTTGACCCTGGTTTTGGCGTAGCAGGCAGCGCCGCAGCGGGCGTTCAGGCCTCCGACATGCCGCGAGGTCGACCGCGCGCATCACACAGATATCCGATCATTCCATGCAAGAATGGTCACGTCAGGATCTGCATTCTTTCAGCGCGGCAGTGGCGCGGCTTGTTCGAATGGATGGGATCGCCGAAGCGGTTCGCCGATCCGTCATTTGAGCGCCTGCCGGTGCGTTACAAGTCCGAGCATCTGATTCCGGCGATCGCCGCCTTCTTCGCGGACAAGACGCGGGAGGATCTCGAACGCAGCGGGCAGAAATTCGGGGTTCCCATTTCGATGGTGCTCAGCCTCGAGGACGCGATTGAAACACCGCAAAACCGCGCGCGGCGTCTTTTCGAGTCCGTCTCCCTGAAACCGGGGATCGATATCAGACTACCCCGCGCCGCCGTCCACATTGACGGGAAGCGTGCGGTCGCCGCGCTTCCATCGCGAATAGTGACCCATGAATGGCCCGCCTCGCGTGATCGCGCATCCGAGAATACGCCGCGATTGCCGCTCACAGGAATCCGCGTCCTCGACCTTGGCGTGATTGTGGTAGGTGCGGAAACGGGACGACTGCTCGCGGACGCGGGGGCGGATGTGGTCAAGGTCGAGAACGCCGATTTCCCGGACGGTATCCGGCAAACGGGGGATGGCAGCCTGATGTCAGCCTCCTTTGCAGCGGGCCAACGCAACAAGCATGGCCTCGCAATCGATCTGCGCGCGGCGCGCGGCAAGGAGCTGTTTCTCGATCTCGTGAAAAGCAGCGACGTGCTGCTCGCTAACTTCAAGCCGGGCACGCTGGATTCGCTTGGCCTCACTCTCGAAACGCTTCGTTCAGCCAATCCGCATCTTGTCGTCATCGACAGCTCAGCGTTCGGCACGACAGGCCCGGCCAGCCGGCAGCTCGGATATGGCCCGCTGGTGCGGGCCGCCACGGGATTGTCGTCCGCCTGGCGCTATCCAGGGCAGGATGAGTCCTTCTCCGATGCCCTGACGGTTTATCCGGATCACTGTGCGGCCCGCATTGGCGCGCTCGCCGCGCTTGCGCTGATGATCCGTCGGCGACGAACGAAGCGGGGTGGCGTCGCCACCATCGCACAGGCCGAGATCATTCACGATCATATGGCGGTTGATATCGCCGTCGCTGAGCTTGCGAGCGCTGGACAGGAGGTAGACGGCGCCGAATGCGATGCGCCCTGGGGCGTTTTTGCCTGCAGCGGAGATGATGCGTGGTGCGTCGTGACGGTTCGCAATGATCACGACTGGCGCAAGCTGGCTCCGCTCCTCGATCTCGCGGACGACGCTACATTGAACAGCCGCACTCAAAGGGCCGCAGCGCGGCAGCGGATTGATGGCGCGCTGTCCGACTGGCTAGCGGATTACACGGCGGAAGATGCAGCGGCCTTGCTGCAGACAGCCGGAATACCTGCCGGCGCCATGCTTCGCGTCGGCGACATGCCAGGCTTCGCTTATTTCCGCGCGCGTGGCTTTTTCCGAAAAAGCACTCATCCCCTTCTGGTCGCGCCTTTCGTCAATGAGGCGCGGGCCGTACGTTCGACGGGCATCGCTGACCCGGCCGATGACCCCGCCCCCCTGCTGGGCGAGCATAGCGTCGCCACTCTCGAGGACTGGCTTGGATTGTCACCCGCTCAGACAGAGAGCTTGCTCCTGACCGGTATCATCGCCGACAGGGCCGGTGCTGAAGAAGCAGGATCGCCAGCGAAGCCACCGATCGCGAGCCGGGTCGAGAAAAACGCATGACACTCGCGCCACGCACGCCCGTCATCATTGGCGTCGGCCAATCGATCGACCGGATCGACGCACAGGATTATCACGCCTGGTCTGCTTCTGATCTTGCTGCGGCGGCGACGCGCGCAGCCGTAGCGGACACCGGGGCCGACTACGATATCCTGCCGCGTCTCGATGCCATTGCCTGCACGCGAACGTTCGAAGATTCTCGCCCGCGCCCTGCCACATTCGGCAAGTCCAGCAACTTTCCCCGCTCGATTGCACGACGACTTGGTGTCGCCCCAAGATACGCTGTGTGGACCAAAGGCGGCGGCAACTCCCCGCAGGATCTTGTGAACGAGTTTTCCGAGCGCATCGCAGCCGGCGAGTTCGACCTCGTCCTGCTCACCGGGGCCGAGGCGATCTCGACTGTTCGCCACGCGGCCGCGCAAGGCAAAACGCTGGACTTCCGCGAGAACGTCGAAGGTCAGGTGGAGGATCGCGGCCCCGGCTTCACCGATTTTGCCGACCCATTGACGCGACAGTATCGCGTTGCATCCGCGCCTCTTGCCTATGCAATTGCGGAAAACGCGCGCCGCAATCGCCTTGGCCTCTCGCGCGAGGCCTACGCGCAGCGCATGGGCGACCTGTTCGCACCGTTTTCCGCTGTGGCGCGTACAAATCCGAATGCCGCATGGAATGTTCCAGCCTATACGGGGGAAGAGCTCACCACAGCGAGCCCGCGCAATCGCTGGATCGCGGATCCCTACCCCCTTCGCCTCGTGGCACGCGATCAGGTGAACCAGGGCGCAGCTGTGCTCCTCGCATCGCTGAAGATGGCGCGCGAACTCAAGATCCGGGACGAGCGATTGGTTTATCTTCACGGCTACGCCCGCAGCACCGAGAAGATGTTGTTTGCGCGACCGGACATTGGCGTCTCGCCGGCAGCACGCCGCGCAGTTCGCCACGCGCTTGCCTCCGCGAACATGGATGCCGGAGACGTGGCAGCCTTCGATTTCTACAGTTGCTTTCCGATCGCTGTCTTCAATGTGGCGCAGGACGAACTGCACCTTGCCGCCAATGACCCACGCAAGCTGACCGCGACAGGCGGCCTGCCCTATTTCGGCGGCCCAGGGAACAACTACTCCATGCACGCGATCGCCGAGATCGTCGATATCGCACGCCGATCGGATGGCAGGCCCTGCCTGGTGGGCGCCAATGGCGGCTATCTGTCGAAGTACAGCGCCGGTATCTACTCCGCCCAGGCGCGCCCTTGGCAGGCGTGCAACAGCACCGCGATGCAAGCTGACCTGGATGCGGTCTCGCCGGACCAACCTCTAACCGCATTCAGCGGAGAGGGCATCGTTGAATCGTACACCGTCCATCACGAGGAGCGCCGGCCAAAATTTGCGGTCGTCGTGGGCCGCTCTCGTACCGGCGAACGGTTCGTAGCGCGCTCGGCCGATGGTGATTTTGAGACAGCCGAACTGGCGCATGCCGAGGATCCTTTGGGACGCCATGTGCGCGTCGCCGCAGGCTCCACCGCAAATGCGTTTGTATTCATCTGATGCATTGCCAAAATCTGACCTGGAACCCATCCCGTTCTAGTCGCCAGTGCATCTTCTCTCCACATCCCGCAGTGAACGGGGCGGTCTTGCGCGACGATGGCGATGAAGCGCAGCAGCATACGATCGAAGCCCGCCGGTGACGATGATATCCGATTCAACCTTCCGATTCTTCAACAGACGCCGCAAGAAACGCAGCGCCGCTCCGGCTGCGCTTCTGTGCGATCATGTCCATCGCCTCACCTCCGTCAGCAACTGCGCGCCGAATTCACACAAGCTCGCCGGCGGTCTTCGACGCCATGTCGTCGAGGCGCCAACATGGCGAGAATGGCAGCTTGCGACGGCGAAGGTGGCGGCGATCCTGGGCCAAACTTCGCTGCCCATGCGCGAATCGTCTCGTGGCTCCCATCGGCGCCTCGATGAGCGAGCATCTCTTCAACATCGCGCGGGATGAGCGCGACGCGAAAGTACAGCCAAACGGCGCGCTGAATAGCGGCCGCCGGGAGGCAGCGCCGTGTAGGGAACTGGCGTCATTGGGGCCTCCCACCGGCCCGATAGACGCGGCCTTCGCAGCGCGTTGGTCTGACAGCACCGCTGTCCCCACCGTAGCGGAAAGCTGTAGCTTGATATGAATCGCATCAGGCAGATTTGCGCTCGCTCAAAGCGCCTTGATCGGGAATGCGGCAGTCGCGCTATCATCGCCGTTTCTGTGACCACACTTGAAATGTCATAACCGGACCTAACTTCGGAGCGCAGTCCATGGCCACCTACGCGCAAGTGTTCTCGATTCGTCGGCTCTGGGTCATACTCACCCTCAGCATGGTCGTAATGTTTGCGACGCTGCTCTATTTCGGTCAGGAGATTTATCGCGCCGCTCCGCCCATCCCCGAAACGGTGGTCACGGAAAGCGGAGAGACGCTGTTTACGCGCGGTGACGTCGAGCGCGGCCAGGGCGTGTGGCAGGCCATGGGCGGCATGCAACAGGGGTCGATCTGGGGTCATGGCGGTTATCTTGCCCCCGATTGGAGCGCCGACTGGCTACGGCGCGAAGCGCTCGCCTATCTCGACGTCATCGCCCAAAGCGAGGAAGGCGCTCCGTTCGATCGGCTGAGCGAGCGCAACCAGGAATTCGCGCGTGTGACGCTGCGGTTGGACATGCGGCGCAACACCTATGATCCGCAAACCGGCGCGATCACAGTGACGGATGCGCGCGCACGCGCAATCGCGCTTGTAGGTGAGCACTACCGCGATCTCTACCAGGGTCTTACCGAAGAAGCGCTTCACTTGCGGGAACAGTATGCCTTCCCGATCCACACGCGACTCAGCGATGAGGACGTGCACGCGCTCAACGCTTTCTATTTCTGGACCGCATGGGCCACGACCACGAACCGCCCGAACGAGGACATCACCTATACCTCGAACTGGCCACACGAGCCGCTGGTCGGCAACACGCCCACCGCGCCGGTGTTCATGTGGTCGATCATTTCCATTTTCGTGCTGTTGGCCGGGATCGGGGCTCTCGTCTGGTACTACGCCAAGGAGTTCGATGTGTGGCGGGCCGACAGCGAGCCCGAAGAAGGTTTCGCCAAGCTCGACTTCATGGACAACGTCAAGCTGACCAAATCCATGAAGGCCACCGCCAAATATTTCTGGGCGGTGATCGCGCTGTTTGGCGCACAAATTCTGCTCGGCATCGTGACCGCGCACTATCAGGTAGAGGGGCAGGGACTCTACGGCCTGCCCTTTACCGACACCCTGCCCTATGCCGTGACGCGCACCTGGCACACCCAACTGGCCGTGCTATGGATCGCCGTCGCCTGGCTCGCCACCGGGCTCTATGTCGCGCCGCTGATCTCCGGCCATGAGCCGAAATTCCAGTCGCTGGGCGTGAACTTCCTGTTCGTCAGTCTCCTTGTCATCGTTATCGGCGCCTTCGCGGGCCAATGGGCGGCGGTCAACGGCTTCATCCAGAATCTCACCGCCAATTTCTGGTTCGGCCACCAGGGCTACGAATACACCGACATCGGTCGCTTCTGGCAGATCTACCTGTTCATCGGGCTTCTGCTCTGGGTGTTTCTCGTGCTGCGCGCGCTGTGGCCGAAGCTGCGCGAAAGAGGCGGCTCCTCGCTCGTCTTTCTTGTCGCCATTTCGGCCGTGTCGATCGGGCTTCTGTTCGGCGCGGGCCTGATGTGGGGCGAAAAAACGCACATCGCCATCATGGAGTATTGGCGCTGGTGGGTCGTGCATCTGTGGGTCGAAGGCGTGTTCGAGGTATTCGCCACCGCGATCGTCTCGGCGCTTCTGGTGCGGATGGGGCTGGTACGCGCCTCCGTCGCAACCACAGCCGTGCTGCTGGCCACGATCATCTTTCTCAGCGGCGGCGTGCTCGGCACCTTCCATCACCTCTATTGGAGCGGCACGCCGATCTCGGTGCTGGCGCTGGGGGCGGTGTTCTCGGCGCTGGAGGTCGTACCGCTCGCGGTCGTGGGCTTCGAGGCCTACAACCGCTCCAAGCTGGAGGGGCGCCAGCCCTGGGAGCACGCCTATCGCTGGCCGTTCCGCTTCTTCGCGGCGGTGCTGATCTGGAACCTCGTCGGCGCGGGGCTGCTGGGGTTCCTCATCAACCCGCCGCTCGCCCTCTATTACATGCAAGGGCTCAACACCACGGCCACGCACGGCCACGCCGCCCTCTTTGGCGTCTATGGGATGCTGGGGCTGGGGCTTGTCCTTTACTGCATGCGCGGGCTCACCAATCCGAAGATATGGGACGAGAAGCTGCTTTCGATTTCCTTCTGGTGCCTGAACATCGGCCTTTTCATGATGACGTTCCTGTCGTTGCTGCCGCAGGGTCTGTGGCAGACCTACATTGCCTTCAACGATCACTACGCCGCCGCGCGCTCGGCGGAACTGATGCATCACCCGATGATGGAGTTCCTGGTCTGGGCGCGCGTTCCAGGCGACATCGTGTTCGCCGTGGGCGTGGGAGCGTTCGCGCTTTTCTTCGTCAAAGCGTTCGTCGCCAGGCGCTCAAAGGCCGCAAGGTGAAAAGGACGAGGCTCCATAGTCAATGGAGCCGGACCGTATGCTGAATGACGGCGGCCGGGAAGCGGCGGCGCCTGTACGGGATTCGCGTCATTGGGGTGTCGCAGAAGGCCGATAGTCTTGGCCTTGGCGAAGGCCGGTCAGCATCGATCTGGAAACTCAGAAAGGGGGAGACAGGTCATTGCCGCGCCAGGCTGACGCAGCGTCTCGTTCATCAGCCTACTGAGTTGTTTTCAGACGCGGCACAGTCACTTTGTTGACATTCCCGGCGCCGCGCCTCAGAAGAGACCTCGTATATTGCGTAGCGTTTAGTCTTTGGGGGAGAGACGTGGGTTCACGTTGTGCGTTTTTGGCCCTTCTGTGGTCAGCGCTGGCCTTCGCTCCGCATGGCTCCGCACAGCTTGTGGTTGATCGCCTCTGGGTTGATCTCGCAAGCGACGGGGTGGGGCGAGAGGACATCGTGCTCGCAAACGAGAGCGACGAACGCTACTATATCACGCTCACCCCGTCTGAAATCTTCAATGCCGGTACGGCCGATGAAAAGCGTGAGATAATTGCGAACCCGGAAGACCTGGGTCTGCTGATCTCCCCTTCGCGTCTCATCCTCGAACCCGGCGCCACCCGCGCCGTACGCATTGTCAGCATCGCCGATCCGCCGCAGCACGACCGCGTCTATCGCCTTCGCGTGTCGCCGCAAGTTTCCGATGTCGATGCGCCGGAGGTTTCGGCCGGCGAGACCGGGGTGAATATCAAGGTGCTGGTCGGTTACGATATCCTGATCGTCGCGCGCCCTGCCGACCCCCAGGCGCAGATCGCAAAGAAATCGGTCGAGGGCCGCACACTGCTGGTCAATACCGGCAACACCAGCGCACTGCTTACCGACGGCAAAGCCTGCACGTCCGATGGAAGCAAATGTGCGCCGATCAGCGACGCCCGCCTCTACGCTGGCGGCGAACTGCTGATCGAAACCGATATCGTGAACCCGAAAGTGGAATATCGCCGTCGCGTTCTCGCCAAGGGTGAAAGCGACGTCGTGACATACTGAAGAGTGCTAAGAAGCAGTCCTGATCGAGAGATTTGGGCATGCGTCGACTGGGTAGGGGAGCTTGGGCAGGGGCTCCAGTAAATGTAGGATCCAACCCGCGCGGTGAAGCTGCGCGGGCGAGAACTCTATTTGCATTTCAGAAGAACTGTTCTTGGGCGGCCGGCTTCTATGCTTGGCTATATTTAAGATTGACTTGCCGGTTAGCTTTTTCTTAACGTTACCGCGCCCGCCGCATATGCGGCGGGTCAAGGTGCAACTTGGAGAAACTAGATGCTAAAGAAACTGGTGGTGGGGGCTGCTTTGGCGGTTCTCAGCGTGGGCGTCGCCCACGCACAACCGACTGACGGGACCTTCGGGTCGACGTCGACGGGTTCGTTCAGCGTGAACGCGACTCTCGACCCCGTCGTTCGCGTGTCGCGCCTCGACAACCTTACGTTCAACATTGGCGCCGCCTTCCTGAACGGCTCCAACCCGAACATAAATGACCGCTTCGACTACTGCGTGTACTCGAACGTCTCGAGCGCAGGCACGTACAAGCTGTCGGTCAACGGTGGAACGCCCGGCGCGGGCAACGCTTGGCTGCTGACGGGCCCGAACGGCACACTGCCGTTCTTCGTCAACAGCCGGGACGGCGTCACCGAGCGTCAGCTCGGCAATGGCGACCTGTTCACGTTCAGCTCGGCCGCGCGTCACTCGGCTCGCCCGAACACCGGCGATTGCTCCGACACCGGCGAGAACACCCAGATTATCGTCGCGATCCGTCGCGCCGACATCCTGGCTGCGAACGCTGGCAGCTACACCGGCGTTGTGCAGGTGATCGCGAGCGCTCTGTAACTGGTGAAAATCGGTGAAAAGATGGGAGCGGCTGGTTCGCTCCCATCACTTCCACCGCCATCGTTTCCACGGATTGAGGAAAGGACTTGTCGTGAAAAGTGCAATACCAGTTTGCATTGCGGCCGTCCTCTGCTCCACGGCGGCGGCGCAGGCGCCAACGCAACCTTCGGCCAATCTTGTCATCCAGCCCATGGCGCAAACACAGCTGCAATGGCGCGGTTCCGGCCCCGGTCGCGGCAGCGTGGCTTTCTGCGTCAGCAGCACGACCGGCCGCTACGCCCTCACCGTCAACAGCACGACTGGTCAGGGCCTCGCCGGCGTCAAACCGATCAGCTATAGTGTACGCTTCGAGACGGAAAGCGATACGCAGCACGCCGTGCTCTCGGCCCGCATTCCCGTCGTCCGCTTTCATGGAAACGTGTCGCCTGACCGAAGCTGCACACTCGGCCCGAATGTCCGCATCGTCCTGTCGCTGGAACAGGCTGACGCCCTGTCGGCAAACGCCGGCTCTTATGCGGATCATGTCAGTCTCTCCGTCGAGCCCGTTTGATCGGTTCACGCAAGGTGTTCGTGGGTGAGTGGCAAGAGGAGCCGTCGCGGAGGAAAGATTTCGGCGCCTGCCAGCCTCGCGCTGGCGACCGGCATCGTGGTCGCCTTGGGCGGCGGAGACGCTTCCGCACAAGCCACTGAGCAGAACCCCTCTCCCGAGCCCAATCCTCGCAGGGCCGTGCCAGAGGGTTTTGAGGATATCGACAGCTCCGTCGAGACGATCTTCGATGTCTATTTCCAGGGCATCCGCGTCGCGGCGGCGCCCGGCCGACTCATGGACGGCAAATTCATCTTCCGCGCGCCCGATGTGCTGGCCCAGCAGCTTCCAGGCGTCGACGTCTTCAAGACATCCTCGTTCCTGCGCGAGACGCTGCCTTCACACGAGGAAGTAAGATGCCCCCCTGGCGAGACCATCGACTGCGGTGTTCTGCTCAACGGCATTTCAGGCGTAATCGTCGACCCGGACCGTTTCCGCGTCGATATTTTCCTGTCACGCGAGCTGTTGCTTGCCGGGCAAGGCCCGATGCGCATCCAGCCGCCGGTCTCCGGCGTTTCGGTCATTCAAGGTATCGGCGCATCGGTGTCCGCCAACAATAACGGCTCGGACAATTTCCGCGCCGGCGTGGAATTCACCACGCTGGCCAGCGTAGGCCGCACGTCCCTCGCCAGCCGGATCTATGGCGACACATCCCGCGGCTTTCAGGTCGACGAGGCCTACGTTCAGCACTTCGAGAACGAACAACGCTGGGCCGCCGGCCTGTTCAACTCGGAAGCCACCATGTCCGCCACCACCATGCGGGTGGCCGGCGTCAGGCTTTCCTCCTTCCACGGCGAGACGCTGGACCAGAACCGCACGTCCGCCACAGCCCTCGAAATCGTGCTGCCCCGCCCGGCCCGCGTGGAGATCTACCGCGATGGCATCCTTATATCGTCGGCGCAGTATCCGGGCGGTCTCCAGTTTCTCGACACCAGCCGGCTTCCCGAAGGCAGCTATCCGGTCCGCGTTGTCGTACGCGACGCCAGCGGCGTCATTCTCGACGAGGTACGCACTTTCACCCGCGCCGCCGACCTGCCGCCCGAGGGCAAGCTGGTCTATGGCCTTTCGGCTGGCGTGCGCATGACCGATACCTACTCCGCCCTCGCGAGCGGCGAGGAAGAGAGAGAAGCCTTCCTGCCCGAAAGCACCGACGAACTGGTGCTGTCGGCAAGCGCCGGCTATCGCATCGCACCGGGCCTTGCCGCGGGCATCAGCGTTACCTCCATCGACGGCGAAATCTATCCCGAGGCATCGCTCCAGGGATACTATGGCAATAGCCGGGGCTTTCTCAGCGTCGCCAGCGGACCGGATGGACAGTACGGCGCCGTCGCCGGCGCTACGATGCAGTTCGGCGAGATCACCACCACGCTGGATGCGCGTGTGGTGGAAGCCTCGCCCCAGCCCACCCTGCTCAGTTCAGGGCTGACGAAATACCGCCCCTTCATGCGCGACGAACAAAGCATCTCGGCCAGCGTGCAAGCACCGTTCTGGGAGGGCTTCCTCGGTCTGCGCACAACGTATGGCGCGTACGAGGATCTCTCGAACCGCCACTATGTCGGCCTATCCTATACGCAGCCCGCCTCAATTCCCTGGCTGGGCTCCGGCGTCTTCCGGTTCGAGGCGTCGACCTCCGACATGGATACGCGCGTCGGCTTCCGTTTCACGCTGATGGAACGGATCGATTCGCGAAGCGCCCGCAGCGCAGCCGTGGGCCTGGAAAATATCGATCGCGGCAGTTCCGGCGGAATTCAGCGTTCCGGTCTGTTTCCCGTTGCCCAGGTCGGCTATTCGCGCGACCTCGGATTCGACGATGCCCAGGTCATGGCGTCCGGCCTCGCGGGCGTCAGCGAGGGGCGGCTGGAAGCGCAGGCCTCGCTCCAGGCCATGTCGCACCTCGGCGAGGCCGACATCACGGTCGGCGCACGCGACACGCAGGACTCGACGCCTACCGACGCCTACCTCACCGGCAACCTGCGCACCGGCTTCGTCTATGGCGATGGAGCGCTGCACCTGGGCCGCAGCGGCTATGGCGACGCCGCTGTGCTGGTGAAGATCGACGAGGAAAAATCGCGTGGCGCGCATGACGGGCGCTTCCAGGTGGTGATCGACGGCCTCCCCGGAGAGCGCCTGCGCGTGGGCGAAAGCGCGGCGATCTCGCTGCAGTCCTTCACGCAGCCGAAGATCGCGCTGTCGCCCGACGCGGCGCCGCCCTTCGACATCGACCTGACGCCGCGTGTCACCCCGCTCTATCCGGGCAATGTGGTTTCGCTGAAATGGCAGGCCATTCGCGTTGTCACGGCCTATGGCCGCCTGGTCGATGAAGATGGCCAGCCAGTCGAGGGCGCCATCGTCGCCGCCGGCAACGATGTCGCCCTCACCGGAGAAGGCGGCTATTTCGCCCTCACCGCGCCGATCGGCTCCACGCTTTCCCTGCGCGAACGCGACAACACGCGATGCCAGGACCTCGCTGTCCTGCCGGATGCGAAGTCCAATTCACGGCGCGCCGTGGTAAATCTGGGACAGCTTGTCTGCCCGGCGCAACGCGCGCCAGCGGTGGCGATCAACACGGAATCCGAAGAACCCGCAGACGCCGAATCGCGCGCCGTACCAATCGCGAGCATCGAGCCGGCGAAGGCGGACCCGGTGGGAGCTGAAACAACCAGGACGGGGGCGACGATTCTCGGCGTGCTTGGCCGCATGATCGCCAGCGCGCAAGCCGAGTACGAGAAGCAGGCCAGCCGCGAACAGGCGGCCGACAATATTGCGGGGCTGGGTATCGTCGGCAGGCTGATCGCGCGTGCGCGCTCAGAGACCGACGATCACGAGGCCAACGCGGCTCTCGCCATTCGCACCTAGCATTGTCCTGTCGAATTCCAGCGCGGTCAGACCACGGCTCTCCGTGCGCCGCTCCACCGGCAAGGAGCGCCCGTCGAACGTCACCAGATCGAAGCGGTTCGTATCCGCGCGATAGATGATCAGCCGCTCGTGATCGGCGTCCGCGCCGATCATCAACCCGCCAGCGGGCGAGGTCACAGTCCAGCTTCCAACCGCGCCGGCATCTTGTGCGGCCATCGCCGCGCCCAGGGGGGGAATGTTCACCTGGATGGAAAAGGAACCGGAGTCCTGCGCATGCGCCGCGCCCGTCGCCAGCGCAGCCGCAAAGGCAAGAGACGCGGATACGGACATGAAGCGCATGGCAAATCCTCAATCGAGGCATGCTTTCAGCAAATCGTGAACGCCCGATGAAAACCCCGCTTCGAAATCCCCGACACATCTCACTTCGGGACCGCCAGGATAGCTGAACGCGGTTCTTGGCGGCGGTGCCGAACGCGCGCAGCGGGCTGCGGCTGGACCACGATCTCTGAACAGCTAAGCTGAAAGCCCCGCCGCGCAGTACCGCGCAACGGCTGCGGCTGGACCACGATCTCTGAACAGCTAAGCTGTCGTCTCGCTCGTGCCCAAGCCGGTGAGCGCTGCGGCTGGACCACGATCTCTGAACAGCTAAGCTTTCCTGAGTCATGGTATTCCTCTTGCTGATGCTGCGGCTGGACCACGATCTCTGAACAGCTAAGCTCCATTACAGTTCGCAATCAGAAGCCGACTTGCTGCGGCTGGACCACGATCTCTGAACAGCTAAGCTTGAATAGAGCGGCGCCAACAAGAGCGCCGAGCTGCGGCTGGACCACGATCTCTGAACAGCTAAGCTCGAACGCGGCCGCGAACCGGACGGGACGCAGCTGCGGCTGGACCACGATCTCTGAACAGCTAAGCTCTCGGGCGCCTATGGCCGCCTGTTCGCCGAGCTGCGGCTGGACCACGATCTCTGAACAGCTAAGCTCAAGGCTTCCATCGGGTCTGCGTCGGGGTCGCTGCGGCTGGACCACGATCTCTGAACAGCTAAGCT
>CAZGWV010000010.1:41949-51901 GCA_964529555.1 uncultured Rhizobium sp. | reverse complement strand
GCGTTTTCCTGGATGAACTCGCGGCGCGGCTCCACCAGGTCGCCCATGAGGCGGGTGAAGAGTTCGTCGGCGGTGTCGGCGTGTTCGACTTTCACCTGCAGGAGCGTGCGGGCATTCGGATCGAGCGTGGTTTCCCAGAGCTGGTCGGGGTTCATTTCGCCGAGGCCCTTGTAGCGCTGGATCTTGATGCCGCGTTCGCCCGCTTCGAGCACGGCGGCCAGCAGCGAGACGGGGCCGCTGATGGGGGTGTCGCCGGTCTTCTCGTGGCGGAGGATCGCGCGGCCTTCATAGATGTCGCGCACCACTTCGGCGCGTTCGGCGAGGCGGCGCGCGTCGGGCGTCGCCAGCAATTGCGGATCGAGGGCGGCTTTCTCCTCGACGCCGCGCACCGTGCGGACGAGCAGGAAGGCGCCGTCGTCGAACTTGCCCGTCCACGTATCCTCGCCCTCTTCGGCGATGCGGTTGAGGCGTTCGGCGGCAAGGGCTGCCTCAGCCTCGCCCGCGCCGGCCTTGAGCGCGCCCGCGAGCGCGGCCTGTTCCACGATCGCACCCGGCGCGCGCAGCGCGAGACGTTGCAGGGTGGAGCGGAAGGCGACGGCGTCCTTGACGCGCTGGCGCAGATCCTGCCCCGCAATCTGTTCGCCGGATTCGAGGATCAGCGTCTGCCCGGCGACGCCCTGCTCGATCAGGTATTCGTCGAGATCGGCTTCGTCCTTGAGATAGCGCTCGGACTTGCCGCGCTCGGCTTTGTAGAGCGGCGGCTGGGCGATGTAGAGATAGCCCCGCTCGATCACTTCGGGCATCTGGCGGTAGAAGAAGGTCAGCAGCAGCGTGCGGATGTGTGCGCCATCCACGTCGGCGTCGGTCATAATGATGATGCGGTGATAGCGCATCTTCTCGATCTGGAAGCCTTCAGCCGGATTGGTTTCGGAGCGGCGACCGATGCCCGCGCCGAGTGCGGTAATCAGCGTGCCGACCTGTTCGGAGCCGAGCATCTTGTCGAAGCGGGCGCGCTCGACGTTGAGGATCTTGCCGCGCAGCGGGAGCACGGCCTGGTTCTCGCGATGGCGGCCCTGCTTGGCGGAACCGCCGGCCGAGTCACCCTCGACGATGAAGAGTTCGGACTTGGCCGGGTCTTTCTCCTGGCAGTCAGCGAGCTTGCCGGGCAGCGAGGTGATGTCGAGCGCGGACTTGCGGCGCGTGAGTTCGCGCGCCTTGCGGGCGGCTTCGCGGGCGGCGGCGGCTTCGACGATCTTCTGCACGACGGCGCGGGCGGGCGTGGGGTTCTCCTCGAACCATGTGCTCAGCGCTTCGGTCATCAGGCTTTCGACGATGGGGCGGACTTCGGAGGAGACCAGCTTGTCCTTCGTCTGGCTCGAGAATTTCGGATCGGGCACTTTGACCGAGAGCACGCAGGTGAGGCCTTCGCGCGCATCGTCGCCCGAGATATCGACCTTTTCCTTTTTCGCCGCGCCGGATTCAGCGGCGTATTTGTTGATCACGCGCGTCAGCGCCGCACGGAAGCCGGCCAGGTGGGTGCCGCCGTCGCGCTGGGGGATGTTGTTGGTGAAGCAGAGGACGTTTTCGTAATAGCCGTCATTCCACTGCAGCGAGGCCTCGACGACGACGCCGTCCTTGGCTGTGCGGGTGTAGATCGGCTTGGGGATCAGCGCGTTGCGCTGGCGATCGACATGGCGGACGAATTCCTCGACCCCGCCCTCATACTGCATCACGGTTTCCCACGGCTCCGCCTCGCGCAGATCCTGCAGCACGATCTTCACGCCCGAGTTCAGGAAGGCCAGTTCGCGCAGGCGATGTTCGAGCGTGTTGCGGTTGAACTCGACCATCGTGAAGGTCGAGGGCGATGGCAGGAAGCGGACCGTGGTGCCGGTTGCGAACGTGCCGTCGGCTTTCTTCGGCGCGTCCCCGGTGATCTTCAGCGGCGCTTCGGCATCGCCCAGCCTGAAGCGCATCTCGTGCTGCTTGCCATTGCGGTAGATTTTGAGATCGAGCGTTTCCGACAGCGCGTTCACCACCGACACGCCCACGCCGTGCAGACCGCCGGAGACCTTGTAGGAGCCCTGCTCCTCGGTGTTGGCGAATTTGCCGCCCGCGTGCAGCTGGGTCATCACGACCTCGGCGGCGCTGACGCCCTCTTCCGGGTGGATGTCCACCGGGATGCCGCGGCCATTGTCCTCGATCTCGGCGGAGCCGTCGGGGTGCAGCGTGAGGCGCACGAAGTCGGCATGACCGGCGAGCGCTTCGTCGATCCCGTTGTCGACGACTTCGTAGATCATGTGATGCAGGCCCGAGCCGTCATCGGTGTCGCCGATATACATGCCGGGGCGCTTGCGCACGGCGTCGAGCCCGCGCAGGACCTTGATGCTCTCAGCGCCGTAGGCGTTGGTGTTGGCCGAGCCGTTTTCGTCCGTCATGTAACCCTCTTTAGGTCCCGTCTCCGGGCGGCTCAGCTTTCGGACACGACGCCGCCCGACACTTCGAACCGCTGGGCGCGATCCCCGAAAGCGTCGAACAACGAACGATCTGTTCCTGTGAGCCAGGCCTGGCCGCCGAGCGCGGCCAGTTCGTCGTATAGGGCAGCGCGCCGATCCGAATCGAGATGGGCCGCCGCTTCATCCAACAATAGCAGGGGTGAGGGGGCAAAATCACGCTCGAAAAGCGCCTGCGCATTGGCTAAAATCAAGCCTATTAACAAGGCTTTCTGCTCGCCGGTCGAACACTGGTCGGCGGGCATGGATTTGGCGGCGTGAATTACCCGCAAGTCGGTGCGGTGGACGCCCTCCGTGGCGCGTCCGGCGGCCTGGTCGCGGGGGCGGTTTTCGCGCAGCTGGCCGGCGATATCCTGCTCCACATCGGTCAGCGCCGCGCCATTGGCGACCGCCGTTTCAAAGCGCCCGTCGAGGTCGATCAGCGCCTTGGGGAAGGCGCCTTCGGGGCGGGCGAGGATGGCTTCCTGCATGGTGCGGACGGCGTCGACGCGGTGCAGCGCCATGGCGGCGGCGGCGGACGCCATGCCGAGTTCCAGCGCATCGAGCCAGGCGGGGTCCGCGCGCCCGCGTTCGAGCAGGGCGTTGCGCTGGCGCATGGCCTTCTCGTAGGCGGCGCTGAATGTGCCGTGGCTGGGGAAGTGGGCCATCACCTGGCGATCGAGGAAGCGGCGGCGCTCGCCGGCGGGACCGGCGAAGACGCGGTCCATCGCCGGCGTGAGCCAGATGACGCGCATCAGCTCGCCCAGGTCGGTCTGCGCGGTGCTGGCGCCATCGAGGCGGGCGGCGCGCTTGGAGCGGCCCTGCTCGTCGATTTCGAGCGCGAGCGTCACGCGGCGGTCGAGGTCGCCCTCGCGGACGTCGGCGGAGAGGCCCCAGCCGCGCGCGACGACGCCCTCGGCATCGCGGCGCACCAGCTCGCCGAACTCGGCCCCGCGCAGGCCACGCCCCGGCGAGAGCATGGAGACGGCTTCCATCAGATTGGTCTTGCCCGAGCCATTGGCGCCGTGAAGGCAGACATGGCGGCCATCGAGGCGCAGCTGCAGCAGCGGATAGTTGCGGAAATTCTCGAGCGCGAGCCGCGTGAGGCGGACATGCGGCCGGCGCGGATGAAGGGCGGCGTCGATCATGCGACCGCCCCAACACTCACATCGTTGCGGCGTGACTCCCTCCTCCCCCTTGTGGGGAGGAGGCAGGAGGTGGGGGGCGGTTCGGCGTGCGCGATGCCTGGGATAAACTGCGGGAGCTTACCGTCCCACGGCCCCCCACACCCTACCCTCTCCCCACAAGGGGGAGAGGGGCGAGCAGCAGCAGGCGCCTGCGCTGCACGCTGATTGCGTTGGGGAATAGATGGCCGGGCCTGAACCAGCCTACACACGCAGCGGCATCAGCACATATTGCGTGCCGGCGTCCTTGGTGTCGGTGACGAGGGCCGGGGACGCCGCATCGCCGAGCGCGATATAGGCGTCTTCCGCTTCGATCTGGCTGGCGACGTCCAGGAGGTATTTGGCGTTGAAGCCGATCTCCATCGCTTCGCTGTCGTAGTTGGCTTCCAGTTCTTCGGTGCCCTGCCCGCTTTCGGAATGCGTGACGGTGATCGTCAGCTTGCCGCCGGCGAGCGCCAGCTTCAGCGAGCGCGAGCGTTCCGCCGAGACGGTGGCGACGCGATCGACGGCTGCCTTGAACAGCTTGTTGTCGAGCGTGAGGATGCGGCCGTTATCCTTCGGGATGACGCGCTGATAATCCGGGAACGATCCGTCGATCAGCTTGGACGTGAGCACGGCGTCGCCGATGTGGACGGTGATCTTGGCGTCCGACGCCTCGACCGTGACGTTCTCCGGCGCATCGTCGAGCAGGCGGCGGATTTCGCCCACGGCCTTGCGCGGGACGATGACGCCCTTGAGCGTCGCCGCGCCCTTGGGCGCTTCCGTTTCGGCGAGCGCGAGGCGGTGGCCGTCGGTGGCGACCGCGCGCAGGACATTCCCTTTCGCGCCCTTGGCGTGATGCAGGTAGATGCCGTTCAGGTAATAGCGCGTCTCTTCGGTGGAGATCGCAAAGCGCGTCTTGTCGATCAGGCGGCGCAGTTCGGCGGCCTCGATCTCGAACTTGATGGGGGCGGCCTCGCGCGCCATCGTCTGGAAGTCGGCGGCCGGCAGGGTCGGCAGCGCAAAGCGCGCGCGGCCCGAGGAGATCGACAGGCGACCTTCGGAGAGGTCGAGCGTCACGTCCGAGCCTTCCGGCAGCTTGCGCACGACGTCGAACAGCGTCTGCGCCGGGGCCGTGACGGAGCCGGCTTTCTTGATCTCGGCGGCCGCCGCATCCGTCGCCTCGATGTCGAGGTCGGTGGCCGTGAGGCTCAGCTTGTCGCCTTCGGCGATCATCAGGATGTTGGAGAGGATCGGGATCGTGTTGCGGCGCTCAACCACCGCCTGAACGTGGGACAGCGCACGCATCAAGGCGTTGCGGTCAATGGTCAGTTTCATTCGCCCAATCCTGTCAGAAGCGCCCGCGCCGGAGGCCATCCGCCGCCGGTCCAGCCCGCCACTGAGGACGGGACGGGAGATTAACGCATTGCGGCGCCGCGGAAAGCCCTATTCTTGAAGGGCCCGGCGGCTATCCCAAGGAGGCGCGGGGGCCGTGGATAAGTTGGGCGGATGTCTCTCCCGCTTCTCCGCCTCCTGAACCGCCCCCCCCAAAGCCTGTCATTCCCGCCGGAGCGCGTCAGCGCGCAGAGCGGGAAACCAGGGGTCTAGAGCACGGTGCTTGTGGCTCCTGGGTTCCCGCTCGCGCCTTCGGCGCGTCGGGAATGACACTTCAGGGATTTGGGTCGCCCGTTTGGGGAGTGTGGGTCTCTCTCAGCGCTTTGCGCCGAGAGAGACGAAGCCCCGCCTATTTCGCGTTGCGCGGGTCGGACATGATGCGCTGTTCCAGCGAGCGCAGCTCTTCAGCCGCCGCATCGTTGGACGCGATCATCGCGGCGATCTTGCGGTAAGCGAAGAGCACCGTGGTGTGGTCGCGGTCGCCGAACATGCGTCCGATCTGCGGATAGGAGCATTTGGTCAGCTGGCGGCTGAGATACATCGCGTACTGACGCGGCAGCGCGTACTGGCGCTTGCGGCAGGCGGATTCCAGCTCGGCCTTGGTGACGCCATAGGCGCGGGCCGTGATGTCCTTGATCGTGTCGATCTTGGGCGCGCGGGCGGGAGCGCCGCCGGCCTGAAGCTGGATCGCCTTTTCAACCGCGGTGCGGTCGAGCGGCTTTCCGACGAGGACGGTGCCGCAATAGACGTTGCGGATGGCGCCGCAGAGCGCGCGGCCGGACGCCGGGAGACGGTCGGCCAGAAGATCGATCCATTCTTCCTCGAACTCGAACGTCGCATCGATGGCGGAAGCGGCGGAGGCCACCGAGTCCGCCTTGGCGCGCAGGATTTCGCGGCGCAGATTGCGCTCGGGCAGCTCCATCTGGGCGATGACGCCGCCGTGGATCTCGTCGCGCATGCGGTCATCGAGCTGTTCGATGGTGGCGGGCGACTGGTCGCACGCCAGCACGACGACGCCGCCATTCGCGACAATGGCGCGCATGTGGGAGAAGAACTCCACCAGCGTGCCGGGTTTCGAGCAGATGAACTGGAAATCGTCGAGCAGGACGACCTTGGCGCGGCGGACCAGCGTGCGCAGATCCGACGTGTCCTTGCGCTTCACGCCATCGACGAAGGCGACGGTGAAGTCTTCCGACGACATGTAGAGCACGCTGCCCTCGCCGCGCGTGGCGGCGAGCGAGGCCTGAATGCCCTTCAGAAGGTGGGTTTTGCCAACGCCGTGCGGGCCGACGATGGTGACGACGTTGGCGGAAACGCCGCCGCCCATGGCGAGCCGATGAGCGAGGCCGAAGGCGACGCCGTTTGAATCGCCGACAAGGAAGTTCTCGAGCGTCTGCGCATCGGCGTTGATGCCTTCGGGGCGCGGCTCATCCGCGATCTCTTCGCGCTCTTCATCCAGCACGCCTTCATCGGCGGGTTGCGCCAGAGCAAGCACATCGGCGGGAATCCGCTCGCGCGCCTCGATACGGATGCGGCGGCCGGCACGGTCGACCTGCTGCCAGGCCTGCTGGATGTGGTGATTGAAATCGGCGTCGATGCGGGCGCGCACGAAATTGTCCTCGGCGGCGAGCACGACCTCGCCGTTCACCTCGGCGACGAATTCGAGCTTGGCGATCCACGCATCGTAGAGACCGTCGCCAAGACGGCGGCGCAGGGACTCGCGAACGGAATCCCACATCAGGGCGACGCGATCGTCCTGCATCGCCCCCTGCCGGGGGCGCCGGATGGAAGCCGCATCCTGCCCGCGTGCGGGAACAGCGGCGCCGGCTGACTCATATCGGGAAGTGTTGTGCTTGCTGATCATGGCCCCTCATCTGTCCTTCTAGACGATGCCCTTCCCGGCTGTTTTTTCGGACAAATAGACTCTCAAACAGCTCAAGCCCCAGAGCTGCAGAACGTGTCCGAACGAAGGAAGGTTACTCGCTACGAGGGCGAGTTTTTCTCCGTTAAGCAGAGGAGGTCAACAGCGACGAACGCCGCAGCTGAGGAATTATTTTTCGTGAAACTGTCTCATTCGGTATTGCCACTGAATCCATTGCCATAATGACGTTGAATTGGGGCTCAGGCGCGACCGATCGGCCACATCGTTTTGCTCCGCATACGGAGCAAAAAAGATTGCACCGCCGCCATGCGCGCAGACGCATGACGACCGGAGGAATTCAACTCCGAAGATAGGTGGAAAGCAAGCGCGAACTCGGCGCATCGAGATCGCGGAAACGTGCTTGGCATTATTCCAGAATGCGGCCGGGTTACGCAGCGCGCCTCGGGTAACTCCGGGCGGCGCACACGACAAGGCGACGGCGTATCTTCAAGCGAAGATCGGCCCCGGCTCCAGGTCAGTCCAAAGTGTCGATCAGGCGCTCATGCCTTTGACGCGGGCGGCGAGGCGCGAGACCTTGCGCGAGGCCGTGTTCTTGTGCGTCACGCCCTTGGTCACGCCGCGCATGATTTCCGGCTCGGCAGCCTTGAGGGCGGCGACGGCGGCTTTCTTGTCGCCGGACGTAACGGCATCTTCGACCTTGCGGGTGAAGGTGCGGATGCGTGACTTGCGCGACTTGTTGACCTCGGTCCGCGTGGCGATCTTGCGCACCATTTTCTTGGCGGATTTCGTATTGGCCATCGGTCTTCCAAGCTCCGTTTACCCTTACCCGCGGGGCCCGTTTCAATAGGGGCCGGGGGTTTTGGGGAGCGGCGTCTTAACAGCGTCGCCCTCCCCGGTCAATTCGCCCGCCGAAGGATTTCCACACAGGCCCCGCAGGTGTTGAAAACGCCGCATTTCCGACGCTCCCAGCCAATGGCGGGATCGCTTTCGTCGAAACCAAGCTCTTCCCCCGTAAACGGGGGAAGAGTTCGACCCAACGCGGTCCGCCCTACCTGTTCTTGAACCCTGGCGGGCGCTTTTCGACAAAGGCGCTCATGCCTTCCTTCTGGTCTTCGGTGGCGAACATCGAGTGGAACAGGCGGCGTTCCAGCATAACGCCCTGACGCAGCGTGGTTTCATAGGCGGCGTTGACCGTCTCCTTGGTCATCATCGCGATGGGGCGCGACTGGGCGGCGATCTTCTTCGCGGCGGCTTTCGCTTCGTCCATCAGCTTGTCCGCCGGCAGGACACGCGAGGCAAGGCCAGACCGCTCGGCTTCCGCAGCGTCCATCATCCGGCCCGTCAGGCACATCTCCATCGCCTTCGACTTGCCGACGAAGCGGGTGAGCCGCTGCGTGCCGCCAATGCCCGGCATGACGCCCAGATTGATCTCCGGCTGGCCGAATTTCGCGCTCTCGGACGCCAGGATGAAATCACACAGCATGGCCAGCTCGCATCCGCCGCCCAGCGCAAAGCCGTTCACCGCAGCGATCAGCGGCTTGCGGAAGGACGACAGCGCATGCTCGAACGCGCCGAACATATCGGCCTGATAGACGTCCATGTAGGATTGCGGGGCCATTTCCTTGATGTCCGCGCCCGCCGCAAACGCGCGCCCTGCCCCGGTGATGATGACGCAGCCGATGGCGGCGTCCTTTTCCCACGCGGCCAGCACAGCCATCAGCTCCTCGCAGAGCTTCCGGTTCAGCGCGTTCAGCGCATCCGGGCGGTTGAGCGTGACGATCCCGACGGCGCCGTCGGTTTCAACCAGCAGGGTCTCGTAGGCCATGAGCGTCTCCTCTTCGGAGACACTACTAGCCTTCAGCCATCCCGACTTCCACCCGGCTTGCGCCGGCCAGACGCAACTGGTCGATCAGGTAGATCACGAGCGCGACATCCACCGTGCCGAGATCGGCCTGCACGATCGAGGTTCCGCCGTCCACCACGGGATCGGAGATGAAGTGCGCTGCGTGTTGCAGCCCGTCTTCGGCGACGCCCTCGGGGGCGCATAGCGCATTCTCGAACCAGTCCGCCAGAATGGCGGCGACTTTCACGGGATCCCCGTCGATGGCGATCTGCACGCCATCCCACCGGAAGGGCGAGACCGCGATATTGAGCCCGGCGCCGTGGAAGGCCACGGGCTCGAACTTCAGCATCTTGCCCGGCTGGAACATGCTGGGCGTCGCCGCGCCATTTTCCTCGATGGCGAGATCATGGCGCGAGCCGGCATTGAACACGCCCTCACGCGCCAGAGCGCCCGCCTCATCTACCATCGGCGGCTCGACGATGAGCTTGTGGCCCTTCTCGCGCAGCTCCTTCAGCGCATTCTCGAACATGCCGACATAATGCGTGCGCACGCTGGTCAGCAGTTTATGCAGATCGTCCACGGCAGCCCCGCTTTGCAACACTGCGCAGGGTCTACTCCGGCAGGCGCGTGGAAGCGAGCTTCACGATCAGTTCGAACGACACGGCCACGGGCGCGCCGTTCGCGGGTTCGCGCATCGTGATGTCGAGGCGCTCGTTCTCGCGCTCGAAGGAGAGCGCGCCGTCCGCCGCGACCGGCTTCCAGCCGAGCTGCGGCAGGGAGGCGGTGTAGAACGCCGCGATCTCGCCCGTGCGCACCTGTCCCTGCGCCGACGTCAGCACGACGCGGCCCTGATCGCTTTCGAACACGATCGGCTCGGGCTGCTCGACCAGGCCGCCGATCAGCGGCACATCGTCGATGGCCGCAAGGAAGCCATTGGCGTGCGCAGGCGCGCTCATGCACGCGATCGCGGCGAAGCTCAGCGCGGCGCTGAAAATCCGTGTCGACAAGGCAGCCTCTCCCGATCGTGCAAGGGTCCTCGGGAATTGAGGCTTACGCGCAAACCATGAACGCCTTGCTCAAGTTTGTTCTTGAAATGTTCGTCGCGCGTGATAAGCAGACTGAAGACAGATCGCTTATATGGATCATGTGGCGCCGCCGCCCGGTCACGCGGACGAGGCCA
>CAZGWV010000010.1:3994-41849 GCA_964529555.1 uncultured Rhizobium sp. | reverse complement strand
GCCAGGGAGTCTGCAATGACGGCCGAACAATTCGCGGCCCAACAGCTCGCCGACGACAAGATGCGAGCGGAGATCGCCAAGATGGCGGCCAAGGTCGTCAAGATGGCGGCCGAGACGCGCCAAGGGACGGTTATGACCTTCCTCGCCCCTTTCGCGGCCGCAGTCGGCCTGATCGGTGCGGTGGCGACAATCGTCAAGGTTTTCTTCCCCTGATCTGACCGATCTGACCGGGAAGGAAGCTCCAGAACGGAGTTTGGGGGACAGGCCGGATGATCAGCCGCATCACGACCTTTGCGTTCGAAGGCGTCGAAGCACGCCCCATCGACGTGCAGGTGCAGCTTTCGAGCGGCGCCAACGCCTTCAACATTGTGGGCCTGCCCGACAAGGCCGTTGGCGAAAGCCGCGAGCGCGTGCGCGCCGCCTTCACGGCGCTGGGCCTGTCGCTGCCGCCCGAGCGCGTGCTGGTGAACTTGGCGCCCGCCGATCTGCCCAAGGAAGGCAGCCATTACGATCTCGCCATTGCGCTTGCGATCCTTGCCGCCATCGGCGCCGTTCCGCGCGACAGTCTCGAAGGCGTCGCGGCCATGGGCGAACTGTCGCTCGATGGCGGGCTCGCGGATACGCACGGCGCCCTGCCCGCGGCCATGGCGGCGGAAGCGATGGACCTCGCGCTCGTCTGCCCCGCCTCGTGCGGACCTGAGGCGGCGTGGTCGGGCGGCACGGTGCTGGCGGCGCCGAGCCTGATTTCGCTGGTCAACCATTTCAACGGCACGCGCCAGATCATGCCGGCAAGGCCCGGCCAGCTGGCCGATGGCGTGAGCCCGCCCGACCTGCGCGACGTGAAGGGGCAGGAAGGCGCCAAGCGCGCGCTCGAGATCGCGGCGGCGGGCGGGCACAACCTTCTGATGATCGGACCGCCGGGTTCGGGCAAGTCGATGCTGGCGCAGCGCCTGCCCGGCCTGTTGCCGCCGCTGTCGGCGCGCGAGCTTCTGGAGGTGAGCCAGGTGCATTCCATCGCCGGTCTGCTGGAACGCGGCCGGCTGTCCCGCGCGCGTCCGTTCCGTGCGCCACATCACTCGGCCTCGATGGCGGCGATGGTGGGCGGCGGCATCAAGGCCAAGCCCGGCGAAGCGTCGATGGCGCATCATGGTGTGCTGTTCCTCGACGAGCTTCCCGAATTCACCGCGCAGGTTCTGGATTCGCTGCGCCAGCCGCTGGAGAATGGCGAGGCCGTGATCAGCCGCGCCAACCGGCATGTGAAATATCCCTCACGCTTCCAGCTGGTCGCAGCCGCCAATCCCTGCAAGTGCGGCGGCGGACCGGGCGCCTTCCAGTGCCGCAAGGGCCCTGCCTGCCAGGCCAATTATTTCTCGCGTATTTCCGGCCCCTTCCTCGACCGCATCGATCTCTTCGCCGATGTGGCCCCCGTAACGGCGATGGACCTGTCATTGCCCCCGCCATCCGAAGGCACGGCGGAAGCCGCCGCGCGCGTCGCCCGCGCGCGCGATGTGCAGGCCGCGCGCTATGGCGAAAGCGCCGAAGGCCGCCGCCCCGTCAACGCCGACGCGCCCAGCAGCGATATCGAAGCCCTGTGCCGGCCGGATTCTGGCGCACGCGCCCTGCTGATAAAGGCCGCCGAGCAGATGGCGCTCTCGGCGCGCGCCTATCACCGCGTCCTGAAAGTCGCGCGCACCATCGCGGATCTCGACGGCGCCAACGCCATCGCGCGCGTGCATGCGGCAGAGGCGCTGAACTACCGCTTCAGACCGCCGGGCGTTGCCCCGGTTGCACAGAATGCGGGCGGGCTGGTGGCATAGGCGCCTTCGGTGAGCGTGGAGAAAGACCCCCACCTGTCCGCCGCCTAAGTACGGGGCGGGACCCTGTTGAGCGAACTTACCAATATCGAAGGCCG
This sequence comes from uncultured Rhizobium sp., assembly GCA_964529555.1. Lineage (GTDB taxonomy): Bacteria > Pseudomonadota > Alphaproteobacteria > Caulobacterales > Hyphomonadaceae > UBA7672. The sequence continues at coordinate 39,937 of CAZGWV010000010.1, read as the reverse complement.
GAGGCCCGAAGACCTACTTCACCCGCGCTTCGATCACGTCCCACATCTTCGCCACCGCATCGATGCCGCCGAGGTTCTTCAGCGCGCGCGCTCCGGTCGGAGACGTGACGTTGATCTCGGTCATCATGCCGCCGATCACGTCGATGCCGACGAAGATCAGGCCGCGCTTCCTCAGCTCGGGGCCGATCCTCGCGCAGATTTCCTTTTCGCGTGGAGACAGTTCGGTCGCTTCCGCCGTGCCGCCGGCGACGAGGTTGGAGCGGATCGCGCCCGAGGGCGGGCGGCGGTTGATGCCGCCGGCGGCCTCGCCGTCGACCAGCAGGATGCGTTTGTCGCCTTCGCTCACTGCAGGCAGGAAGGCCTGCGCGATGAAGGGCTCGGGAACCATCTTGTTGAACAGGTCCACGACCGCTTCGAGATTTCCGTCCTCGCGCCCGATCTTGAGCACGCCCGCCCCGCCATGCCCGTGCAGCGGCTTCAGCACGATGTCGCCATGCGCGGCGCGGAAGTCCTGCACGCGCCGGATATCGCGCGTGATGAGCGTCGCCGGCTGCAGGTCGGGATACATCAGCGTCAGAACTTTTTCCGGCGAGGACCGCACGCCCGCCGGATCGTTCACCACCAGCGTTTCGTCCGTCACCAGTTCGAGCAGGTGCGCCGCCGTGATATAGCCCATGTGGAAGGGCGGATCCTGCCGCATGAGGACGACATCGACGTCCTTGCGCAGGTCGAGCACGGCCGCCGCCTCGAATTCCGCATGCGGCGTCCGGCCGGGGAAAACGCGCGCCGGGCGGGCGTAGGCGCGAATATGCCCGCTGTCATACCAGAGCCGGTCGACGCCATAGACGCTGACCCGGTGGCCGCGCTTCTGCGCTTCCTCGATCATCATAAAGGTGGTGTCGCCCGCAGGGTTCACGGACTCCAGCGGGTCCATCTGCACGGCGATGCGCAAGCTCATGGAAGGCTCCGGTGACGAGCCTTCTACCTAGGTTGCCCGCGCATGGCGCGCAATGCGGGGAGATCGATCAGTTGTTGCCGAGGGGCGGAATCGGCTGGGTCTGCAGGCCGATATCGTTCGATCGCGAGCCCGGCGGCGGTTTCGAGTCGGAGGCATAGGGGTCGGTATAGCCCGGCCGCTGGGTCGGCGAGTTGTCCGGCGGCACGATGGGCGCGGGCGTCGCCGGCTGGGGCGCGAGGCTGATCGGGGCGTTCTGCGCGTCAGCCGGTCCGGGCGAGGCGGCGACGCTGATTTCCGGCGGCGGGCCCGCGCGCTCGCGGACTTTCACGTAGGACACCACCCGCTGCACGCCGCCCACGAGGCTGGCGTGTTCGGCGGCGCGGCGCAGCTCGTCCTCCGAGCGCGCGACGCCCAGCAGGAAGACGACGCCGTTATAGACCTGCACGTTGAAGTTCGCGCCCTTGATCTCGTTGTCGCCGATCAGGCGGGTGTGGATCTGGCCGGTGATCCAGGTGTCGTTGAGGTCGCGCCCCATGTCGAAATAGTCGATCACGATCTCGTTGGCGACTTCGTCGATGGCGCCGACTTCCCACGCAATGCGCTCGGCCGTCTTGCGGTCTTCCTCGGTCGCCACGCGGCCCGAGAGCAGCACGAACTTGTCGACCACGGCGACATCGACTTCCATGAAGCGGCCGCTCATGCCCGCGCCCAGGAGGCGCGTCTTCACCTCGGTCGCGGACGAGGCGTCATCCAGCGTCTGGAACAGGGTGGCGTCCGACAGGCATCCGCCCAGAAGAGGCGCCGCCATCAGAAGGCAGGCAAGCATGCGTGCGGTCATTGTCCCAAAGCTCCGGTCGATCCCCGATTGGCGTTTCTGGACGCCAGATGCGGCGATTTTCGGGCGATTTGCGGAGATGCGCCAGTGCGGGTGAAAGCCGGGTGAACATGCCGCGCTAATTCTCCGCGCGCCATGCGTCCCTGACGTGCAGGGGAAGCCGGCCCGGCGCCAGCAATACCATGTCGAAGCGCCAGTTGAGATCGTGCGCATCGCGCCGCCGCGCGGCCCAGATGCGGGCGGCCTGCTCCAGCCTGCGGCGCAGGTCCGGCGTCACGGCCTCGCGCGCGGCGGCGATGGTGCGGCGGGATTTCACCTCGATGAACACCAGCATGCGGCCCTTGCGGGCGATCAGGTCGATCTCGCAGGCTGGCGTGCGTGCGCGACGGCCGATGATGCTGTAGCCCTTGATCTGCAGCCACAGCGCGGCTGCATTTTCTGCATTGCGGCCAGCGCGTTCCCGCCTCCGCCGCACACGGGATGCGTCAGGCTTCTTCACCCTCAGCCCCCACCCTCAACCCCCACGCTCAACCCTCGTCATCGGCGCCATCCTGTCTCAGCTCCAGAATGCGCGCATAGACATCGCGGCGCGGCAGGCCGAGCTTCTCTGCGATCTCCGCCGCGACTTCCTTCACATGGCGCGTCTCGTCAGCCTCGGCGATGGCCGCATCCAGCGCATCGGCGCCGGCGGCGATTTCCTCCCCCGGCCCGACCAGCACGACGATCTCGCCGCGCGGCGGGCCTGCCTCCGCATAATGCGCCGCGAGGTCCGCCAGCGTCCCGCGCCGCGTCTCCTCGAACTTCTTGGTCAGCTCACGCGATACCGCCGCCTCGCGCGTGGGGCCCAGCACTTCAGCCATGTCGGCAAGACAGGCGACGAGCCGCGAGGGCCCCTCGAAAAATATCAGCGTGCCGCGAATGCCGGCGAGTTCCTTCAGGAACGACCGGCGCGCGGATGAACGCGGCGGCGGAAAGCCCGCGAAAGTGAAACAATCGGTCGGCAGGCCGGACGACGCCAGCGCCGCCAGCGGGGCCGACGCCCCCGGAATGCTGAACACAGCCGCGCCCTGCCGGGCCGCCTCGCGCACCAGCTTGTAGCCAGGATCGGACACCAGAGGCGTGCCCGCATCCGACATCAGGGCAATCCGCGCGCCTGTTTGCAATTCGTTAAGGAGCGCAGGCCGCGCCTGTGCGCCGTTATGGTCGTGATATGGCCGCAATCGGGCTGACACTCCGAAAGCCGACAGAAGCTTCGCGGCGACCCGTGTATCCTCGGCGCAGACGATATCCGCCGACGCCAGGATATCGAGCGCCCGGAGCGTGATGTCGCGAAGGTTGCCGATGGGAGTCGAAACAACGTAGAGCCCGGACGCGAGGTCTGGATCGATACGGAACAGCTTGTGGCCCTGAATTTCTTGCGCTGCCTGTTCTTGTCGTGAATCGGCCAGCGGCCTAGCTTCCGAGCCGGAAGCCTCCGCCGAATCCGGCGGATCGCGGACCGGGTCCGAAGCAGCATCCTCAGGAGGGATCGCGCATGCCATTCAGTCTTCGAACCCACAAGCTGGCCATCGCGGCGGCGGCGTTGATGCTGGCGACCGCCGCCTGCACCAGCGGCCCGGTGCGACCCACCGCTCCACTCTCTAGCAGCGGACAGCGTCCCGATCCAATGCGTCCTGCGCGCCCCGGCGAGCCGCTGCCCTCCGCGCCGGTCAGCGATGTGTTCGCGGAGAGCCGCAATGCCTATCAGCCGCGCCACCTGGGGCCGGGCGAGCAGGCCTCGCTGAAACGCATCGCCGTGCTGCTGCCCTTCTCCTCAAACAATGCCGAAGTCCAGAAACAGGTGGCCGGCATCTATAACGGCATCCAGATGGCGCTGTTCCAGGTCGGCGCCACCGACATCGTTCTCCTGCCCCGCGACGCCACCAGCGCCGATCCGCGCGTCATCGCCGGCGTCACCGAGGATGTGATCCGCGACGGCGCGGTCGCCGTGATCGGCCCGGTGTTCGCCCCGCAGGTCGCCCCCGTCGCCGCCGAAGCCGCAGACGTGCGCGCGCCCGTGCTCGCCTTCTCGACCGATCTCTCGGCCATCGGCCAGGGCGCCTATCTCGTCTCGATGACGCCCGCCGCCGAAGTGAAGCGCATCGTCGAATGGGCCAACCGCGACGGCGTCACCCGCTTTGCCATGCTCGGCCCCGACAACGCCAATTCGCGCGCCATCGAAGCGGCGCTGCGCCAGGAAGCCGCCTCGCGCGGGGCCAGCGTTGTTGGCGTCAGCTACTACACGCCGGGCAATTCCTCGCCGCAGAACGAGGCGCGTTCGATCGCGCGCACCATCGAATCCGAAAACAGAAGCTATCCCGGCAAGGTCGCCGTGCTGATCCCCGAGTCGGGCGTGCAGCTGCGCTCGGTCGGCGCGCTGCTGCGCTCGATCGCCAACGTCACGCCGAGCCAGGTCCGCTTCCTCGGCACAGGTCAGTGGAACGATCCCGAGATCTGGCGCGAGCCGGGCCTCTATGGCGGCGCCTTCCCCGCGCCCGATCCGCAATCGGTCGCCGATTTCGACGCGCGCTATCAGGCGACATTCGGCGAAGCGCCGCCGCGCCTGGCCAGCTTCGGCTACGACGCCGGCGCCCTCGCCGCGACGCTCGCCGGCGCCGAACGGCTCGACGCCGCGATGATCCAGCGCCCGCAAGGCTGGGGCGGCATCAACGGCCTCTTCCGCTTCCTGCCCGACGGCAGCACCGAACGCGCCCTGTCGGTCATGCAGCTGCAGGACCGCGGCGGCGTGAAAGTGATCTCGCCCGCGGCGCAGACATTCGACTCGGGGAGTTGAGCTTCCGGTAGTCCGCAACAGCGCGGCACGCCGATAGAGACCCCCACCTGTCCTCCCCCTAAACGGGGAGGACAGGTGGGGGTCTGTCTCAACGCGAGCAAACGTCCAAGACATCGCCCCCTAAGGCGCGATCTCGCTCGCAATCCGATCCGCGCGCAGACGCCCTTCCGGCGTCAGCGCCACACGGCCATTCCGCGCCTCGACAAACCCGAGCCCCACAAGGTCTGCCAGCTTCTCTGGATTGAGTTGCAACCCCAGCTCCTCCACATCCGAAACCGCAAAGCCTTCGGCCACGCGCAGCCCCATTGCGACGCGCTCGCGCGCCTGCGCCAGTGCGTCGAGCTTGTCGATCGCGCCCCAGCCCAGCCCGGTGTCGTGAACCTGCTTCAGATACTCGCCCGGCTTTTCCGCAGCCTCGATCGCCAGACGTTCGCCGCCCACCGTAAGCCGCCCATGCGCGCCAGGACCAACGCCGGCCCAGTCGCCGGACTTCCAGTAGACGCCATTATGCACCGAGCGATGCTCCGGCCCACGCGCATGATTGGAAATCTCGTAAGCGGGCAGGCCCGCCGCCGCGCTCATCTCCTGCGTCGCCTCGTAGAGCGCAGCCGCCTCATCGTCGCTCGCCGGCTCCCACGCCTTGCGCTTCACCGCGAAGGCGAATGCCGCGCCGGGTTCTATGGAGAGTTCGTAGAGCGAGAGGTGGTCTGCGCCGAGTGCGAGCGCACGCGACAACTCTCCGCGCCAGTCCGCCAGCGTCTGGCCCGGCACGGCGTAGATCATGTCGATCGAGATCGACCGGAATTTGCCGCGCGCCGTCTCAAGCGCCGCCAGCGCATCGGCAGCCGAATGCGTGCGGCCGAGAAATTTCAGCCGCTCATCATCGAGCGACTGCACGCCCAGCGACAGCCGATCGACGCCCGCATCGGCAAACGCGCCAAAGCGCGCGGCATCGTCCGGGTTGGCCTCGAGCGTGATCTCCGCCCCCGCCTTCACATCCCACAGTCCGCGCACATGCGCGATCAGCCGCAAGACCTGCTCGCCCGTCATCAGCGATGGCGTGCCGCCGCCGAAGAAAATGGAGCTGACATCGCGCTCGCCCGTGCGCGCGCGCCAGCCATCGAGATCGCGCAGGATCGCGTCGAACAGGGGCGCGGTATCACGCGCCTTGGCGGCATAGACGTTGAAGTCGCAATAAGGGCAGATCCGCGCGCAGTACGGCCAGTGGACGTAGACGCCAAATCCGCGCGCCGGTTCGAATTCACTCATTCCCTGAGATAGTCCATGAACTTCGCGAACGCGATGGCGCGGTGGCTCATCGCGTGTTTCCGCTCGGGCTCTATCTCGCCGAATGTCTCGGTCTCGCCCTCGGGCACGAAGATGGGATCATAGCCGAAGCCCTTGTCCCCGCGCGGCGGGAAAACCAGCTGCCCGCGCACAATGCCCTCGAAGCTTTCAACATGCCCGTCGGGCCAGGCCAGCGACAGCACGCAGACGAAACTCGCGCGCTTGTCGACCTCGCCATCGTCCGTCGTCTCGGCTTTGAGCCCCTCCTCCACCTTCTGCATCGCGAGGCGGAAATCCTTGTCCGGCCCCGCCCAGCGCGCGGAATAAATCCCCGGCGCGCCCGACAGCCCGTCGCACGCCAGCCCGGAATCGTCCGCCAGCGCCGGCTCGCCCGAGGCGCGCGCCGCCGCCAACGCCTTGAGTTCGGCATTGCCCTGGAACGTGTCGGCGGTCTCTTCGGGTTCGGGCAGGCCGAGTTCCCCCGCCGACACCGCCGTGAACCCCGCCCCCGCCAGCAACTCGCCGAGTTCCCGGACCTTGCCCGGATTGTGCGTGGCGGCGATCAGACGGCCGGGGCTCGGTTTGCGGCGCTGGGTCATTGGCGGATTCCTGCTGGCTGGTCTGGCGCTCACGCCTGCCCGAAAAACTCTCCAGTGTCATTCCGGGCGGGCGAAGCCCGAGCCGGAACCCAGGGGCCGCAAGGCCGGTGTGCGCCGCCCCTGGGTTCCCGCTCTCAGCCCCTATGGGCTTCGGCGGGAATGACAGCCAACAGGAATCGGTCGGAAAAGGCCTGTCTGGGAGCCTGACAGCCGGTCGCACTGGACGTTCTTATTGTTTTTCGATATGGTCCGAATCCATCCCGCCAGACAAGCTGGCGCATGGCAAGCCGCGCCGGGGCTTCAGCAGGCCCAGGCAAGGCGAGGTATTGGCCGCACCTTCAGTCCTGCTGCAATGGAGCCCCGGTCTTTCATGTTGATCAGTGCGACCGGCAGAGGGTCGATTTCGTCCTTCCTGAAGGTGGCAGTCGATGTCGCCTGGGTGGTTGCGTGCGCGCTGCTGGGTTTCATCTGGATCATCGCGGGCATCTCGGTGATCTACATCGTCACCGGCGGCCAGCCGATGATGGGATTCGAGCAGATGGCTTACGAATCCCCCCGCACCGTCACGCAATGGACCCTTGTAGGCACCATCCTGTGCGTCGGCGTGATGATTGTCTGCGCCTATCTGCGCGGCGTGTTCGAGACGCTGGTGAAGCGCGATCCCTTCGTGCCCGAGAACGCCAAGCGGTTCATCGCGATCGCCATCGTGCTGGCGCTGATGGAGACGACCTCCATGTTCATCAGCGCTCTGGTCGGCCTCGTGTTTTCCCTGCTCGGCCTGTCCGCGTGGGAGCAGTTCAAACTGCCCAACCTCAACCTGCCGGTCTGGTTCGCGGTGCTGACCCTTCTGGTGCTGGCCCAGGTGTTCCGCGAGGGCGCCGCCATGCGTGAGGAGCAGAAGATGACGATCTGAGCCATTCCGCGCGCGGGATGGTTCAGTCATTGCAGGGGCAAGCAGTTGCTCGTGTGACAGGGTTACGAAGCGGGATGGACCCCGCGACAAGGTTAAGGGCTGGCGCGGCCCAGGATGCGTTTACGACCCGCCGGTGGTCAGGACCGGCGCAAGACAAGGACTGAGCCGGCGCCTATGGCGATCCGCGTCACTCTCGATCGTGTTCTGCTCGACAGACGCATGTCGCTCACCGAGTTGGGCGACCGCGTGGGAATCACGCTTGCGAACCTGTCGATCCTGAAGACCGGCAAGGCCAAGGCCATCCGCTTTTCCACGCTCGAAGCCCTGTGCCGCGAGTTGAACTGTCAGCCGGGCGACATCCTCATCTGGGATCCCGACGCCGCCGCCGAAGCCGGCGACGATGACGGCAAGGCCATCGCGGCGGAGTAGGCGCACGAAACGGCGCGCCAAGTTTCCGCCCTTATGACCTGACACTGTCTTGACGATGCGCCTGCGCATCGCGATGTGAAGACTGCAGGTCGACGGGGGCTGACAGCCATGGATGGCGCCGAGGCAGCGCAGGGAATGGGCGAGTTCTCGGAACTCCTGCTTGGCGTTTGCGCCGGCGCCCTGCTCGCCATGGCCGCCGCCATGCTGCGCGCGCCCCGCCCCACCGCGCGCTGGAGCGGCTTTGCCTTCTTCCTCTGCTCCGCCCTGTTCGCCATCAAGCTGTGGAACGACCAGGTCCACGCCATCCCGCATGAGTTTGCGATGCTCATCGGCATCACGGCCATGACATCGGTCGGCTGGTTCTGGCTGATGGTGATGGCGCTGTTCGGCGATGTCGACCGCTATCGCCCCATCATGTTCGCGGCGCCTGCGGCCATGATGCTGTGCGGTATCGTCAACGTCTTCCGTGTCGCGCCCTTCATCGAGGTGATGTGGGTGGTCACCACCCTGCTGCAGGCGACGCTGGCGATCTGGTCGATCGTCATCGTGATGCGCAGCTGGAAGGACGACCTCGTCGAATCGCGGCGCAGGCTGCGCGGGCCGTTCATGGTGGCGGTGGCGCTCTATATCCTCTCGCTCAACGGCTTCGACCTGCTCGAAATGCTGGGCGGCACGCCGGCCTGGTATCCCATGCTGAACGCCGCGATGCTGGCGGGCGTCGTTCTGGCGGGTTCGCTGGTCTTCCTCGATCCGCGCGAAGCCATGGTCGGGACGGAAGCAGCGCCCGCGCAGCCGCCCGCCCCGCAACCGGCGGCAAAATCCGCGGATCGCGGCCACGCCAATGGCAAGGCCTCACCCGAAGCTGCGTCCACGCCCGCGCTCGACCGCGCGGCCAAAGCCGATCTCGAACGGCTCGAATCCCTGATGTCGAAGGACGAGGTGTGGAAGGAGGAAGGCCTCACCATCGCCAGCCTCGCCCTGCGCGCCGGAATTCCCGAAACGCAGTTGCGCCGCCTGATCAATGACTGCCTCGGCTACCGGAACTTTCCGTCCTATGTGAACGCCCACCGGATCGCCGCCGCCAAGACGCGCCTCTCGGATCCCGGCGAAGCGCGCGTGTCGATCTCGACCATCGCCTATGACATCGGATTCGCCTCGCTTGGACCCTTCAACCGGGCCTTCAAGGAAGAATCGGGCGTCTCGCCCTCGGAATGGCGCCGCAAAGCGCTCGAAGACCCCTCGCCGATTCCTCAACCGGCCTGATCGATTTCTGAAAACCCGCGACAATTCAAAGCCTGATCGACGCCGCTTCCGGCGCACGCCGAAGACTCGCCGGAATGCGAAATCCCTTATCGAATTCTGCAAAGCCCCGCCTTTTCCCGAAATCGGCGAGCGGGCGCCGCCCCGGCCCCCCAATGTCAGCTCACCCATGCACAGGAGATGACAATGGGAACCAAGAAGCAGACCTCCCCGAGACTAGCCTCCCCCACTACGCCCACGAACCTCGTGACCACGGCTTTCGCCGTCGTCCTGGCCGTGGGCGCTCTTGCCCTGGCGCCTGCCGCGATGGCTGAACCGGACACTGTCCGGCCGGTCTCCGCCACGGTGTCCTATGCCGACCTAGACCTGTCGACCGAGGATGGCGCCCGCGCCATGCTCAAGCGTATCCGCATCACCGCGCGGGACGTGTGCGGCGCCGAACCCGTTCACAGCCCGCTGACCCCGCGCGCGCCCACGCAGTTCCGCAACTGTGTGATCGATGCGGTCGACTCGGCCGTCACCGGCCTTGGCGCGCCGCTGCTCGCGTCCCTGCATAACGATGAGGCCGAACAGGCCCTCACTGTCCTCGCCTCGCGCTGAGGCGGGACGCCGACTGCCGTTCCTGGCGGTCGGCTCCCGCCGGCGCCTGACGGCGGGCTCTTCGGACCCATCCGATTCCCGAAGAGCCCGCCGGTTCTTCTGAGCGCCGCTTGCGAAGTCATTCTCGGGTAAGCCGAAGGCGCATCCCGAGAATCCCGGTTGCATCCACACAGGAACCGGACCGGCCCATCGCCGAACCAATCCCCTTCCCGCCCTCGTGGTTCGACGGACGCAATGCCATGCCAAAGCATGTCATTGCTGCTCACCATGAGGGCTCAGGCCACAACCACGATCAAAGCGAGAGGACCCTCATGGTGAGCAGCACGCGCAGCGTGCGTCCGTCGAACCACGAGGGGCCGGGCTCGCAGTCCCAACCAGCGGCCATCTACCGCGTCTTCGGCTTGCCCTGTTTCGGCTGGGCCATCAGCCAGAAGCCGAGCGTCATCACCTTGGCGTCGTCGAAGAACGCCGCATCGACGCGGGCGAGGAAGTCCTCGCGCGAGAACTCGACGCGCTTCACGTCTTCCTTCTCCGCCGCCAGGCCCGACGCCTTGGGATCGACCAGGTCCGCCGTCTTCACCGGCGCGTAGTAGAGAAAGATCCGCTCCGAACTCGCGCCCGGCGAGGCATAGCCGTTCGAGACCAGCAGCAACTTGTCCGCCCGATAGCCGACCTCTTCCATCATCTCGCGCCGGATGCAGTCCTCGGGGTCCTCGTTCTCCTCGACCGACCCCGCCATCGCCTCGACGATATAGCCGGGGCCCTTGTCGTGCGTGGCGATGCGGAACTGTTCGGTCAGCACGATCACGTCGCGCTCGATGTCATGGATCAGCGCCGCTGCGCTGTCGCCGCGCTCGAACACCAGCCGCGTCACATCGGTGAGCCGCCCCTTGCCCGCCGCGCAGTCGAAATCGAACACATACTCGTCGATCCTGTAGCGGCCCTTGAACACCGTCTTCTTCGACTTGATGTCGGCTTTCCTTTTGCCCACCGGGCGCTTCTTCGTGGCCATCACAAGAACTCCTCAACGACCAGCTGAGCGATTGCCTTGCGGGCCGACGCCTTCATGTTGTTCGAGGCTCCGCTCTCGCTGAGATAGCTTGCGATCACGATCGGGGCGCGGCCGGGTGGGAAGGCGACCGCCACATCATTGTGTGCGCCATTGCCGCCTATGCCCGTCTTGTCGCCGGCATTCCATTCTGCGGGCAGACCGGCACGCAGCCGGTCCAGCCCAGTCGTGGATGCGCGCAGCCATCCGAGCAGCATGTTCCGCATCGGCGCGCGCAACACCTCGTCCGTCGTCAGCAACCGCGCCATCGTTTTCGCCATCGCCTCCGGCGTGGTGGTGTCGCGCTCGTCTCCCGGCGCGTTCTCGTTGAGCGATGGTTCGTTGCGATCAAGCCGCGTCACGCTGTCCCCCGCCTGGCGGAAGAAGTAAGTCAGGCCTTCAGGGCCCATCATCGGCACGAGCAAGAGATTAGCCGCGCAATTGTCGCTGACCGTGACGGCCGCCTCGCACAAATCCTTCACGCTCATCCGGCCAATGCCCGTGTCCGGGTCGATCCGCGTCTCGCATATCGGCGAATGGCTCAGCAGGTCGTCCCGGTTGAACAGCATCTCGTCTTCGAGGCTCATGCCGTGCTGGGCATTTTTGAGGATGGCCGCCGCCAGCAGCCATTTGAACGTCGAGGCCATCGCAAAGCGCTCATCCTGGCGATACCCCGTCGCGACGCCCGTACCCAAATCCAGCGCTGCAACGCCGATCCGTCCGCCGACAACAGACTCGAGTGAGCGAAACCCATACGCGGCCCGCTGCCCTTCGGGAATCACCGTGCAGCCCGCAACCAGCAGCCCCGCCCCGCCCGCAACGATCCCGCGCCGCGTGAACATCCTAGAGCCCCAGCGCCTTCCTCTGCGCCGCGAACAGCTCCTCGCAGCCCTTGTCCGCAAGGTCCATCAACGCCGCAAACTCCGCGCGCGAAAAGCTTCGCTGTTCGCCCGTGCCCTGGATCTCGATCAGCTTGCCGCCGGTCGCCATCACGAAGTTGGCGTCCACCTGCGCATCGGAGTCTTCCGGGTAGTCGAGATCGAGCACCGGCACATCCTTGAAGATGCCGCACGACACCGCCGCCACTTGCGCGGAAAGAGGGTTCGTCTTGATGACGCCCTCGTCCACCAGATAGCGGCACGCCAGCGCCAGCGCGACATAGGCGCCCGTGATCGCCGCCGTGCGCGTGCCGCCATCGGCCTGCAGCACATCGCAGTCGAGCGTGATGGTGTTCTCGCCCAGCGCCTTCATGTCGGTGACGGAGCGCAACGCGCGCCCGATCAGCCGCTGGATCTCCTGCGTGCGGCCCGACTGCTTGCCTTCCGTCGCTTCGCGGCGTCCGCGCGTGTGCGTCGCGCGCGGCAGCATGCCGTATTCGCCCGTGACCCAGCCCTCGCCCTTGCCCTTCTTCCAGCGCGGAACCTCGCCGGCCCACGACGCCGTACACAGCACATGCGTATGCCCGAACTTCGCCAGGCACGACCCCTCGGCATAGCGGGTCACCCCCGCCTCCAGCGAGATGGGACGAAGCTGGCTGGGAGAACGGCCGGACGGACGCATGAAGAAACCTCTATGTTGTCTGCGGCGCTGGTAGCAGAGGCGCGCGCCGGTTCCTACTGCGACGACGGCGAACGCTGAAACAGACCCCCACCTGTCCGCCCCCCAAGTACGGGCTTGACGAAGTTCACCCGCTCGGACTGCCGGTTGCCGCGCTCGGCCTGCGCCCGAGTGGCCTTGCCTTCGCGATCGATACGGACGAGCACGAGACTCTTCGCTTCGTCGAACAGGTAGGTCTGCCGCTTCAGCGTCCATGCCCGGCCTTCCTCGGCGCAAGCTGCGCGCTCAGCCGTTTTCCCCTTGTTTTCAATACACAGGTATGGGTTGAACCCCTGCCCCCGCGCCCATACGTTCCCCCCGCAATGTCCACCAACCCGTTCAGCACCGGACCTACATCCGCCCTGTCCGCCTTCGCGGCGATGGACCGGCGTTCGCGCGACATCTTCCGCGAGATCGTGCAGTCCTATCTCGACACCGGCGAGCCGGTGGGCTCGCGCACCATCTCCCGCCGCGGCGTCGCCCTTTCGCCCGCCTCGATCCGCAATGTGATGTCGGACCTCACCGAGATGGGCCTGATCGACTCACCCCACACCTCGGCCGGGCGCATCCCCACGCATGCGGGCCTGCGCGTCTTCGTCGACAGCCTGCTGCAACTTGGCGAGCCGGGCGAAACCGACAAGCGCGAGATCGAGCAGCGCCTTGCCGGCTCCGGCCGCCGCATGGATGGCGTGCTGGCGGAAGCCTCCCAGCTTCTCTCCGGCCTCGTCGGCGGCGCGGGCCTCGTCTCGACGCCGACGGCGGATGCACCGATCCGCCATGTCGAGTTCGTGCGCATCTCGTCGGAACAGGCCCTCGCCGTCATCGTCGCCGAATCCGGCGAAGTGGAAAACCGCGTGCTCGCCCTGCCGCCCGGCCTGCCTGCCTCCGCCCTCGTCGAGGCCGGCAATTATCTCAACGCCCGCACCAAGGGGAAATCCCTGGCCGAGGCGCGCGAGAGCGTGCTCGACGAAGTCCGCTCGCGCCGCGCCCTGATCGACCAGGCCGCCGCCCGCCTCGTCGAGGATGGCTTCGCGCAATGGTCGGGCGACGACCCCCAGCGTGGCCGCTCCCTCATCGTGCGCGGCCGCGCCAACCTGCTCGACGACCCCGCCGCCACGGAGGATCTCGACCGGGTGCGCGACCTCTTTGCGGAGCTGGAACGCTCGGAAAACCTGCTCAACGTGCTCGATACCGCGCGCGATGCCGCAGGCGTGCGCCTGTTCATCGGCTCGGAAAACCCGCTATTTTCGCTGTCGGGCTCGGCGATGATCGTTGCGCCCTATATGGACGGAAACCGCAAGATCGTGGGAGCGCTCGGCGTGATCGGGCCGACGCGGCTGAATTATGCTCGCGTCATTCCCATGGTGGATTATACCGCGCAGGTCGTCGGCCGCCTTCTGGGCGAAGGGCGTATCGCACAAGTCAAACGTGAGTAGGGCGTAATGAACGACAATACCGGAACCGGCCGCCCCCCCGAAAGCGGCGAAGACGAGGCGATCCTCGCTGCCGAGAACGAAGGCATGGACGAGGCCGTCGGCCATCCGCACGCCCGCCCGGCGGAAGCGAACCCGCTGGCCGAGACCGTGGCCGCGCTCGAGAAGGAGCGCGATGCGCTGAAGGACAATGTCCTGCGCGCGCTCGCCGAGACCGACAATGTGCGCAAGCGCGCCAACCGCCAGATCGAGGACGCGCGCCTCTACGCCGTCGAGAAATTCGCGCGCGACCTGCTCAACGTCTCCGACAACCTCGCCCGCGCCATCGACAGCGTGCCGGCCTCCAGCCGCGGCCTGATGACCGAGTCCGTGAAGACCGCGCTCGAAGGCGTCGAGCTTACGCAGAAGGAACTCGTCACCGTTCTCGCGCGCCACGGCGTCACCGCCATCGACGCCTCCCCCGGCGCCGCCTTCGACCCCGCCCTGCACCAGGCCATGACGCAGATCCCGTCCGAACACCCGGCCGGCTCCGTCGCGCAACTGTTCCAGTCCGGCTGGCGCATCGGCGACCGCACGCTGCGCGCCGCCATGGTCGCCGTCAGCGCGGGGAAGAGCGGGGTTCAGTAGGGCTTGTCCCCATTTCCGGCCGCCTTGCGCCTACGTTCCGGGTCGGGGCCGCAAGCGTGCGTTAGGCCTCATCCCGAGCCCGCGAAGGAATTCGCAGCGGTCCGCAAAGCGGATGAATTGGTCCGGGCGACCAATTCAAACTGCGGACGCCGGGCTCACATTCCCAGATCGCGCGCGATCGCCTCGATCATCCGCCGCGCCAGCTTGCGCGCATCCTGCGAGGGCTTCAGCAATCCAGACAGCTGCAGCATCACAACCCCATGCTGCGCCGCCCACATCAGATGCCCCGCCGTCTCGACATCGCCCTTGAACGTGTTGTCCGACTGCAGCTGCTTCCACACCGCCGTCATCGTGCCCCGCGCGCGCGTCATCGCCGCGACCAGTTCGGGATAATTGCTCGCGGTCGGCTGCTGCGTGTCGAACATCAGCCGATACGCCGCCGGATTGCTCATCGCCCAGTCGACATAGAGCACGCCCGTGAAAGCCGCCTTGCGCACGCTGCGTTTGGTCTCGGCCACTTCCATCGCCTCGGCAAAGCGGTTGAACGCCCGCGCGCGCACGGCGGCGAGGATCGCGTCCTTGTCCTTGAAATAGCGATAGGGCGTCATCGGCGAGACGCCCAGCGCATCGGCCAGCTCGCGCAGCGTGACGCCGTCCGCGCCGTGGGCTGCGAACTTCTCCTCCGCCACATCGCACAGCCGCTCGCGGAACGCGGCGATGTCCTCGGCTGTCAGAACTTTCGGCAAACCGCCCTCGCCCGTCTGGTCGTCAACTTGCCCATCCCCGCTCATCCCCGCGAAAATCGGGACGAGCGGTCGGCCTTGCGATCCCTTACGGCTTACGCCATAAATTTACAACGTAAGAATAAAAGGGGAAGCGTCATGGCTGATGGAACGGCGATCAATCCGCATCTTTCGGGCCCGCTGGCGCCCGTGCGCAGCGAGGACGATTTCGCCCTCAAAGTCTCAGGCCGCATCCCCGAGGCGCTGTTCGGCGCTTACTACCGCAATGGCCCCAATCCGCAGTTCGAGCCGCGCGGTCAGTATCACGCCTTCCTGGGGGACGGGATGATCCACGGCTTCTTCCTCGATCCGAAGACCAACTCCGCGCGCTATCGCAACCGCTGGGTCCGTACCCCGCGCTGGCAGGCCGAGCACGCCGCCGGCCGCACCCTGTTCGGCGGCTTCGGCGGCCGCGACAGCGACCCCTCCGTCGCCGGCGTCAATTCCGGCGGCGCCAACACCAACATCGTCTGGCACGCCGGCAAGCTGATGGCGCTGCAGGAACAGTCCGAGCCCTTCGCGATGGACCCGATCGGCCTCGAAGCGGGCGACTTCATGCAGACCGGCGGCAAGTTCACCGCCCATCCCAAGATCGATCCCGAAACCGGCGAACTCGTCTGGTTCGCCTATTCCGCAGGCCCGATGCCCCTGTCCCCGCTGATGGACTACGGCGTCACCGACGCCAGCGGCAAAGTCATCCGCCGCGACCGCTTCACGGCTCCTTACGCCTCGATGATGCACGACTTCATCGTGACGCAGAACTACGTCCTCTTCCCCGTCCTCCCCCTCACCATGGACATGCAGCGCGCCATGCAGGGCAAGCCGCCCATCGCATGGGAGAAGGACAGGCCCGGCTATGTCGGCGTGATGAAACGCAATTCCGGCGTCGATACCATTCGCTGGGTCGAGATCGATCCCAACTACATGTTCCACCCGCTCAATGCGTGGGAGGAAGGCGACCTCATCCATTGCGAGCTGGTGGAATACGCCCTCGCGCCCCTGTTCCCGATGGCCGACGGCTCACCGCCGCAGAACACCGACGGCAATCTCACGCGCTGGACCATCGACATGGCCGACGCCACGAGCCGCGCCAAACGCCAGAAGCTGGACGATCTCTCCTCCGAATTCCCGCGCCCCGACGAACGCTTCGCGGGCCTGCCCTATCGGCATGGCTGGTATGTCGCCAATGTCGGCGCGCGCAATCCGCTGGCCTTCAACTCCATCGTCCATCTCGATCTCAAGACGGGCGCGCGCAAGATTCTCACCTTCGCGCCCGGCGATTATGTCGGCGAGCCGATCTTCGTGCCGCGCACGCCCACTTCCCCCGAAGGCGATGGTCATCTCATCGTGCTGGTCTATCGCGCCGCCACAGATACGTCGGATCTGGTCGTGCTCGAAGCGCAGGACATCAACGCCGCCCCCGCCGCAACCATCCACCTTCCGCGCCGCGTGCCGTCAGGCTTCCACGGCAACTGGGCGGCGGGCGTGGGTTAGCGCCCTGCGGCTAACCCCGCTTCCGCATCCCGAACGCCCACGCTTTTTCGTGGAAGACATACGCCACCGTCTGCACCACGGGCTCGATCACCCCGACGCCCAGCGCGATCCGCCAGTCGCCCGTCAGCGCAAAGGCGACGCTGATCGCGACCATCAGGTGCATCGCCGAATAGGTCAGCGGCTTGAACGCGGTGGGAGAGAGCGGACCCCGAAACCAGCGCCGCCCGGCCCCGCCGGAGGGGGATGTTTCGCCTGCCCTGTCGTGCGGGCCGGAAACGGCGCTGGAATGGGAATGCGGGCACATGAGCCAAAACCTCGTCTGACACAAGATGTATATGAGAGTTAGAAGCATTTCAATATGAAATGACGAAAACGCACCTGCAGCGAAAAAGGCGCGAGATTACAGCTCGTTCGGAGAATAGCCGTCTGCCAGCAGGTCACTCGCTCATCAGGCGAAGTCGTGAAATCTCGTCCACCTGAGCGGCTCATCGTCCGGCAGGCGCCTCGTTTCACATCCTTCGAGACGATTGGCCCTCCGGGCCAATCCCTCAGGATGAGGCCTGTTGGCCCTGAAACGCTTCATCACCCACCGGCCTCATCCTGAGGGATCGCAAGTGCGATGCCCCGGCATCACAAGCCCGTCGTGGCGATCGTCTCGAAGGATGTGTGAGTGGCCCCAGCCGGGCAACGCCCCATGTCTCAACGTCCGCCGCAAAATGCGACTGCGCTCGGGGCCAGCCCCGCCCTTAACCCAGAAACCTCAACTGCGGCCGGACTCGCCGACCCGCCGATCCGGCACACCCCTTGCAATCCCCAAGGTTCAATAACCGGGCGAGTAGCGCCCCTGAACCTTCGCGCGGGAAACGCAGCACCACATGCTGTTCCACACCCACCTCTTCATCTTCGGCTTCCTGCCGGTGGCGCTGGCGGCGTTCTTCATCGCCGCGAAGGTGAACAGGCGCCTGCCGATCTTCGTGCTGATCGCGGCGTCGCTGATCTTCTACGCCTACTGGATGCCGGAAGTGACGCTGCTGCTGCTGGGCAGCATCGTGTTCAACTATCTCGCCGGCCTGTTCCTGCAGTCGGATCGCCCCAGGGCCGTCCGCCGTATCGGCATCATCGCCGCCATCGCGGTCGATCTCGGCCTGCTCGCCTACTTCAAGTATGCGGGCTTCTTCATGGAGACGCTGCACGCGATCACAGGCTGGGGGCCGGGTCCGCTCGACATCCTGCTGCCCATCGGCATCTCGTTCTACACCTTCACGCAGATCGCCTATCTCGTGGACAGCTACAAAGGCGAAGTGAAGGAGAAGTCCTTCTCCTCCTACGTCCTCTTCGTCACCTTCTTCCCGCACCTGATTGCGGGCCCGGTGCTCCATCATAAAGAGATGATGCCGCAATTCGCGGACCCGAACACATACCGCTTCAACTGGCTGCGCATCACGCTAGGCGTGCTCCTCTTCGCCATCGGCCTCTGGAAGAAAGTCGTCTTCGCCGACACGATGGCGCCGTGGGCCAACGACGCCTTCAATGCGGCCGATGCTGGCGTGATCCCCGAATTCTACACGGCATGGGGCGGCTCGCTCGCCTATACGCTGCAGATCTATTTCGACTTCTCGGGCTATTCGGACATGGCCGTTGGTCTTGGCCTGATGTTCGGCATCGTCCTGCCGATCAACTTCGACTCGCCCTACCGCTCGCTCTCCATCGTCGATTTCTGGCGCCGCTGGCACATGACGCTCAGCCGCTTCCTGCGCGACTATCTCTACATTCCGCTGGGCGGGAACCGTAACGGCGACGTCGCGCGCTATCGCAACCTGTTCCTCACCATGCTGCTCGGCGGCCTGTGGCATGGCGCAAGCTGGCTGTTCGTCGTCTGGGGCGCGCTGCACGGCGTCTATCTCATCATCGCCCATCTCTGGGGCCAGGCGGGGCTCAGCCTGCAACGCTTCGTCGGCAAGGCTGCGGCCCCCTTCGCCGGTTGGGCCATCACGATGTTCGCCGTTGTCATCGCGTGGGTCTTCTTCCGCGCCACCACCCTTACCGGCGCCGGCGACATGCTCGGCGGCATGGCCGGCATGAACGGCGCCGACCCCGCCGTGCTGATGACCTTCCTCGCCGATCCGCGCCTTTGGGGCGTCGGCTCGCCCATCATCGCGATGCTGGCCGCGATCCTGCTGCCCAACTCGATGTGGATGGTGCGCCAGGCCGAGCGCTTCCTCGCCGACAACAGGCAGACGGCCATAATCGGCGGCGGCCTCCTCGCAGGCGCCGCAACTTTCGTCGGACTCATTTTCATCGGAGCGCAGAATGAGTTCCTCTACTTCCAGTTCTAGCACCGTTCCCGCCGGCGCCCGCCTGGCCCACAAGTCCGGCGCCGATGTTGACGTCGAAGCTCTCGGCGGCGGCGCCGATGCAGCCAGCGGCAAGCGCGGCGGCAAGGGCGCGCGCATGTTCCTCGCCAGCATGGCGGCGGGGCTGATCGTCTGCGCCGGCGTTGCGACTGCGCTTCCCGAAAGCTGGATTCACACCCCGCCCGAATTCGGCATGGCCGAAGCCTTCGAGGATCACGTCTCCGCAACATGCGCCGCCAGGGCGACGCCCGACCTTCTCATCATCGGCGACAGCCGCGCCGTCGCCGGCCTCTCCGCGCAAGACCTCGCAAAGACCGGAATCAGCGTCGAGAAATTCGCGCTCGGCGGCTCGGGCATCTTCACCGGCTGGGCCGTGCTCGACCGCCTCGTCGATTGCGGCGTCCGCCCGAAATCGGTGGTGATGGCCTATGGCTCCGTCCACGTCCTCGACACCGGCGCGATGATGGACCGCACGACCAATTACGACCTGCTCAAGGGCCCGCGCGCCAGCCACGCCTTCGCCATGGCGTCCGAGTGGGAGGACAGCGCCTTCCGCCGCCTCGCCTACAAGGCCATGTCGATTGCCGGGCCGGACGTCACGCTGGTCGATCTCGTCCTGCTCCAACCCGCCCTGCGCAACGTGCTGGAAAAGCCGCCGGCCGCCCTCTCCAACCATCAGCGGAACGAAGCCGAGCGCGGCACTTTCCTCGCCAAGGCGGGCGACCGCTATTACGGCACCGCCAACGGCAGTTCCGAGCTTCCCGACGAACGCATCTATGACGCCGGCAAGACCGTGCCGCGCATCAACCGCGAAGCCTCCGCCTCCATCGCAGAGCTTGGCCGCGCGCATGGCTTCGACGTGTCGTTCTATCTCCTGCCCGTCAGCGAGACCGCGAAAGCGAAACTCCCGCCGCAACTGTTCGAGACGGTCGAGGCGTTCCGCCAGGAACTCGCGCCCAAGGGCATCCGCGCGATCAATGACGTGTGGACGCTGCCCGACGCCGACTTCGGCGACCCCAGCCACGTCAACCCGAAGGGCCGCGCGCGCGTAATGGAAGATTTTCTAGCCCGCTTCGCCGTTCGCGATCTCGCGCCGGGCGCCCACGCCGGTCAGGCGGACAACGGAATATCCCTCACGACGCAGGAAGGCGAGCAGGTCGGGCAATAGCCGCACGGTATTCGGCTGATTGTCGTGCAGCAGGATGATGCCGCTGCCTTTCGCTTCCAGTTGCGCGATCAGGCGCTTGAGCGTCAGCGAAGGCTTGTCGCCGGCCCAGTCCCTGGGATCGATATCGACGCCGATCGCCGCCATGCCCTTCGCATTCACCCACGCCAGCAATTCGGGCGTCGACTGAAGCTGCGGGAAACGGAACAGCGTCCTGTCAACACCCGCCGAGTCGAGAGGCCTCAAGCCTTCGGCAATATCGCGCGTCGCGTCGGCAAATGGCTCCTGCGTGAGATCGCCGTGGCTGGCCGTATGGCCGCCGACGGCATGCCCCTCGGCAAGCACGCGCCTGACCAGATGCGGGTTGTCGGCAGCCGGCCCGCCCAGCACGAAGAATGTCGCCGGCACGCAGGCCCCGCGCAGCATGTCGAGGATGGCCGGCGTCGTGTGAGGATCGGGGCCGTCGTCGAATGTCAGCACCACCTCGCCCGCGCGCAGGTCCAGCGCTTCGAAGCCCGCCTTGTCGCCGCCGACATTCTGGCCGGCCGCCAGTTCGATCGTGCGGTCTTCCATGTCGCAACTGAACGCGAATGCAGGCGCCGAAAGCATAGCGGCGGCGGCAAGGCAAGCAGCCGCCCCCATCGCTCGTTTTCCGCCAGATCGCCTCACAGTCTCACCCGTCGCATCCCCCCAAGACAGGACACATGCTGTAAGGCAAAGCTGGCACGCGAACGCAATATCGCCAACAGCGCTCCCCACATGCGCGAGGAGAACGGGCGAGTTTAGGCGGTTATGCCGCCAAGACCGCCATTAAGCATCAGAAGATAGCGCTGCGCGACGATGTCGACGAAGTGCGGGTCCTGAAGCTTGGCCGGGTTCATGCGCTGGTTGATCGCCTTCTCCTGCGCTTCCATCGACTGGATGGCGATCTGCTTGGGGATGTTGAAAGCCGTCGTGACGATCTCGCGCCCCAGCGGGGAGCCAAGAACATCGACCGCGTCCTTCAGGTTCGCCGCCACCTGCTTGAACAGCACGGCGGACCCCAGCCCCGGCATCTGCGCATCCAGCATGTCGAGGCGCTTCTCGGCGATATAGTTCCGCTTCACCTCGTCGATGGCGTCGGCGAAATAGGGCTTGGCGCTCCAGTCGGTCTTTGTCGTCTCGCCGTCATGCGTCGAAGTTCCCGACAGCGTCTCGCCGCTGATCGCGCCCTTCAGGATGCTGGTGCGGATCTCGTCCGTGCTGTCGCGCCACAGGAGGTTCAGCTCGATATTCTCGCCATCGACCGTGATCGGGGTTGCAACGCCGTCCGCCTCGGCCTTCCAGACGCCCTGCGCCCGCCAGACTTCGACTTCGATGTCGACCTTCTCGCCTTCCCGCTCGACCGAGACGCGCCAGCGGCCGGCCATGCCGTCCATCTTCGGCGACAGGCGGTCGATGCCGTATTCGGCGATGTTGAAATTCTTGACCGTATCGATCCAGGCGCCGTTGACGCCCGCGAGCCTGGCCGCCTGGGACTTGCTGTCGGTCGGGTCCGACATCAGCACCTTCTTGGCCATACCGGTATAGTCAGCGAACGCCTTCAGCCCGTTGGCCGTCATAAACACCCGCCGCGCCACAGGGTCTTCGAGCACATCGTCCAGCGACTTGGCGCTTTTGACGACTTTCTCGTAGCGCGCGAGATCCTTCATTATCTGCGGATCTTTCGCGACCTGGGCGAGCTGCTTGGCGGCGTTCTTGTCTGCATTGGCGAGCGCCGACTTGATCGTGCCGGCATTGGCGACAACGCCCCCGCTGGACGTCATGCCGCCGCCGGTCGCAAGCGACGTGATCCCGCCCGAACCGGAGTTCGTGCCGAACAGCATCCCCACGACGGATAGCGAAAGCGCCATTATTCCATGATGCCTGCACAGGTTTAACTGCTGATTAACCGGCCGCTACGGCATCGTGGGCGTGTCCTCGACGCCTCACTCGCCGTACACGGAAGGAAATCTGGCGGGAAAAAGGAACATGAGGCCGGATCGCCCGTTGGTTCGCCGGTGCGAAGATCGCGCTGTCGAAACAATCAGGGGCTGGAGCCATGTGGCCTTTCACTTCCCGCCGTCGCCAGGCCGTCGTCGTGTTCCACATTGACCGGGACGGGATTGCCCGCGGCGCCTTCTTCCGCGGCGATGCCGATGTGCTGATCATCGACGAGCGCGACCCCGCCAACCGGGTCTACCGCATGGGCGCCGAAACCCCGGCGGCCGACCTGCGCCGCAAGATCGGCAACCACCCGCTGGGCGCTCTCCTGGATGAGCCGCGCGACAAGAAACGCGACACGGCCCCCGTCCTCAACCTCCACTGGCGCACCGACGGCGTCCACGCGAGCTGAGGCTTCCCTACTCCGCCGGCTGGGGCGCGGGTTCTGCTGCAGCGGCCGCCTTCTTCAGGCGCGACTGGCGATACCATTCGCCCAGCGTCAGGAAGACGGGGACGATCCCGATCGCCGTCACCAGCAGGAACGCCACGCCAAAACCCTGCGCATCGATCATCGCGCCCAGCGCCGGCTTGCCCAACTGCCCGATCAACAGCGTCAGCGACCCGAGCAGCGCATACTGAACGGCCGCATAGTTCGCGTTCACGATCCCCGACAGGTAGGCGACATAAGCCACGCTCGCAAAGCCCACCGCGAGGTTCTCGCCCATGATCGCCGTGATCAGCCGCGCATTGCGCACGTCCTGCCCGAACATCGCGAACAGATCGTCGAGGAACAGGAATTCGACAACGCCGCTCACCACCGGCCCGTTCACCGCAAGATCGTAGAACAGGAGGTTCGTCACCGCCGCCAGCACGCCCGCGATAACCAGCGCCGGCATCCGCCCGATGATCTTGAGCAGGATGCCGCCGCCGATAATGCCCACAATGGTCGCGACGACGCCCACCATCTTCGAGGCAAGCGCGACTTCCGTCGCCGTATGGCCCAGCGCGCCGCCCGTATTGCCCATGTAGAAGGGATAGGCGAACGAGCCCCACACCGAATCCGTGAAGCGGTAGGTGAGGATGATGGCCAGCGCCAGCAATGCGACCCATTTCAGCCGCACGATCAGGTCCACCATCGGCTCGATGATCGCCGAGAACATGCTGTCCGCCGCGCCCTGCGCCCTGCCCGGCAGCGCCGGCATCTTCACATCGGCAAGACCCTTCGCGCGCGCATAGAGCAGCCAGATCCCGCCGAACGCCGGCAGGCCGACAGTCGCAAGCACGATCAGCCAACCGAGATTGGCGGTGAACTCGCCCGCCTTCGCGGTCTCCGGCGAAGAGATCGCCGCATACATGAACCAGCCCAGCGTGATGAACGCCCACGCCCAGCCCGCCAGAACGACGAGCAGCACCAGGTTGCGCCAGCCGGACGTGAATGTGGCGATCATGGGCGTCGCCGCTTTCGCATCGGCGCGATCTTCCGGCCGCGGCGGCTCGGGCGCCACGAGCGCCGCAATCATCGTGACCGCCATCACCACGCCCAGGATGGCCAGCGTCGGATTCCATCCGATCGCGTCGGAAAGGATCAGCGCCCCTGCCCCGCCGATGAAGGCCGCGCTGCGATAGCCGCCCTGATAGAATGTCGTCAGCGTGTCGAGGTCTTCCGGCGAGTTCGCCGTCTCGATCCGCCAGGCGTCCACCACAATGTCGAACGTCGCAGACAGGAAGGCCGCCACGACCGCGAGAAGCGCGATGAGCCCGAAATGATCCGCCGGATTCATCAGGCTGAAACCGAGGAAGCAAAGCGCGATCAGCGCCTGGATCGGAAAGAACCAGCTGCGCCGCAGGCCAAGTTTCGACAGGAACGGCGCCGCCGTGCGATGCAGCGCGGGTGACCACAGGAATTTGAACGAGTAGGCAAGGCCGGACCACGCGAACACGCCGATGGTGGCGATGGCGATCTCGTATTTCGTGAACCACGCATTCAGCGTGCCGGTGATCACCGCGAACGGCAGGCCCGAGGCGATGCCGAGCATGAGCATCACCATCATGCGGCTGTCGCTGAACAACGTCTTGCGCCACGAACCTTTCGGCTTTCGCGGCTTCGCGGCGGCGGCCTCGCCCGTCATTCCGCAGCCTGCTGTTTGCGCCGCACCCAGCTCAGCGCAATCTCGCGCAGGCGGGGCGGATCGATGGGCTTGGCCGCCAGCTGGGACACGCCCGCCAGCTTCGCCGCCGTTTCGAGATCGGGATCGATGTCGGCCGTCAGCGCGACAATCGGCGTGTCGGCCGCCGGGCCTTCAAGCCGCCGGATGCGGCGCGTCGCCTCCAGCCCGTCCATCACCGGCATACGGATATCCATGAAGATGACGGAATAAAGCGTTTCGCCCACTCTTTCCAGCGCTTCGGCGCCTGTTGCTGCAGTATCGACACGGAACCCCGCCGCCGTAAGGGCGCTGCGCGCCAGCAGCGCGTTCACGGCATTGTCGTCGGCAATCAGGACGGTCCCCGCCTCGCCCGGCCTGGCCGGCGCCTCGCTCGCCTCCGCCTGCACCGCGCCCGAAAGCGTCAGCCCCACCCGCTCGACGATGGACGCCGCCCGCAGCGGACGGATCAGATAACCCGCACACCCCATCTCGCGGAACTGTTCCAGCCGCGAGCGATCCTGCGGCCGCAGCACCACCAGCGTCCGGCGACGGCGCGCAATCGTCTGTATCCGCGCCGGCGGCAGCGCCGCATCGAGCACGACAAGATCGGCCTCGGCCACATCCTGCACCAGCCGCGCCCCGCCCCGCGCCAGCGCGCCGATGAACGCCAGCATCGACACCGGCGGCAGATCCATCGCCACCCGCAACGGCCGCCGCCGCAACGCCGGCTTTTGTTCCGCAGGCGACGGCGCCGCGTGAAGCGGAACTTCCACCACGAACATCGCGCCATGCCCGAACGCAGACGTCACGCTCACGCGCCCGTTCATCGCCTCGACCAGCCGCGCAACGATCGCCAGCCCCAGCCCCACGCCGCCATCGCGCCGCGCATCGGCTGCGCTCACCTGGCTGAATGCATCGAACAGATGCGCCTTGGCGTGTTCGGGAATCCCCGCGCCCGTATCGCGCACGACCAGCTCAAGCCCCTGGCCTTCCTTGCCGCGCCGCGCCTCGATCAGCACACCGCCCGACGGCGTGAACTTGATCGCATTGCCCGCAAGGTTGAACAGGATCTGCCGCAGACGCGCAGCGTCGCCCACGAGCCGCCCGGCCAGATCGGGATCGACGATGGCCGCGATATCCAGTCCCGCCGCATGCGCACGCGGCGCGAGCAGTTCGGCGACATCCTGCACCAGATCGAACGGATCGAACGGCGCGGACTCCAGCGGAATATCGCCCGCCTCCATCCGCGAAAAATCCAGCACATTGTTGAGCAGGTCGAGCAGGCGCGATCCCGACTTGCGGATCGCGCCGGCATAGTCGCGCTGCGAGGGCGTCAGCTCCGTCTCCTCCAGCAGCGCCGCCATGCCGAGAATGCCGTTGAGCGGCGTGCGTATCTCGTGGCTCACCGCAGCCGTGAACCTGTGAGCCGCATCGGGCGCCTCGCTGAGATCGGCCGTCGCCAGCCGCAAACCCGCCACCGGCGCCGACACGCGCCAGCGCCGCCCCGCCTCGTCCACGATCTGCGAAGCAATCTGCGCGGCAGGCAACTCGAACGGCGCACGCATCCCCGCGATGAATCCCGACAGTGCACTCGCCGCCGCAATGCGCCCGGCGGCGTCCACCGCCAACGCCATCCCCGGCCATCCACGCGCCACGGCGCCCAGCGCCGCCCGCGCGCCGTCAGCCGGAATTACATCATCGCGAAGCGCATCGGTCATCGCACCGAAACTGCCGCTGCGGACTCAACAGGCGATTAACGGGAGCTTTAACCCGCGCCCACCCTCCATTGTCATTCCGGGCGCGCCGAAGGCGCGAGCCGGAACCCAGGAGCCACAAGCATCGGTGTTCGCCGCCCCTGGGTTCCCGCTCTCCGCCCTTCGGGCTCCGGCGGGAATGACACCAGGTTGATTACCGTCGCGGACGACACTCACCCCGCCATCAAACTCGGCACGTCCCCCAACTCCCCACCCGCCTCGCGCGCGAACAGCTTGCGCGCGCCGGGCACATTCCCCGCCGCCGCCATCGCCGCGCCAGCCGCCAGCCGCACCGGCAGCGGCGCCGTGAACGCCCGCGCGAATC
This sequence comes from uncultured Rhizobium sp., assembly GCA_964529555.1. GTDB lineage: Bacteria > Pseudomonadota > Alphaproteobacteria > Caulobacterales > Hyphomonadaceae > UBA7672. Next base: position 13,536 of record CAZGWV010000010.1, on the reverse strand, counting down.
CCTCCATCGCCGCAGCCGTCGCCGCGACATCGCCGCGCCGCCATGTCGTGTAGGGCGCCAGCGCGCTCGCCGCCCCGATATCCAGCCCGACGCGCGACGCCTCCGCGATCACATCGACCAGCGCCGCCACATCCTTCAGCCCCAGATTGAGCCCCTGCCCCGCCAGCGGATGGATCACATGCGCCGCATCCCCCGCGATCGCGACGCGATGCCCGTCGAACCGCTCAGCCACTTTCAACCGAAGCGGAAACACATGGCGCGGCCCAGACACACGCGCGCCCGGCAGGAAATCTCCCGCCGCCTTGGCCAGTTCGCGCTCGAACTCGTCATCCTTCAAGCCAGCCAGCGCGCCCGCCACGGCCGCGCGCTCCGTCCAGATCAGGTTCACGCGATTACCAATCTTCTTGTCATCTGGCAGCGGCAGAACAGCCATCGGCCCGCGCGGCAAGAATATCTGGCGCGCCACGCCCTTATGCGGCTTTGCCAGCTCAAGCGTCGTCGAGAGCGCCGACGCATCATAGTCATGCCCCTCGAAGCGCAACTTCGCCGCCTCGCGCACCTGCGAGCGCGCGCCGTCGCACCCGGCAACCAGCTTTGCCGTGATCCTCACATCGCCAATCGCAAGCCGCGCTTCCGCCGGCCCAAATGTCACCGCATCGATCCGCGCGCGCGACAGCAGCCGGATACGCTTGTCGCTGCTCGCAGCCGCATGAAGCACAGCGGCCAGCACCGATCCTTCGATCATATAGCCAAGCGCGGGCTCGGCACATTCTTCCGCAATGAATGAAATCCCGCCAAGTCTGCCCTCGGCTTCAACCTGCAACACAGGCTCGGCATTGGGCAGCAACTGCTCTTGCAATCCCAGCGCGCGAAAGATCCGCCAGCAGCCATAGGCGATGAAATACGCCCGGCTGTCCGCCGGTCCCTCGCCCGGAGGCGCCCCCGCATCCGCCAGCGCCACATCGAACCCGCGCCGGGCAAGCGCCAGCGCCAGCGTCAGCCCCACCGGCCCGCCACCCGCAATGGCGATATCGGAACGGTGAAGGGTGGCTGGAATGGTCATGCGCCGGGTTTACCGCCGGATCGGCTGAAGTGGAAGCGAGCCACAGCCCCTTGCTGCGAAACCTCGCCCTGCCGGACAGGTGGGGGTCTGTCTCGACACGCGCCGCCGCTTGCGATTGCTCCAAAAAAGAAGCGCGGCCAGCCGGCCGCGCCCCTCTCTTGTCATCCCCTCCCCGCCACCGCGCCGGCAAAGCCGGCGGCGGGAGGAAAGCCTCTCATCCAATGGGCGGCCCGGAGTTTCGACGCTCCGGGCCGCAACCGGACTAGGAGTGGTAGGCCTGCTCACCGTGGGCGTTGATGTCGATGCCTTCTTCCTCCGTCTCCTGCGACACGCGGAGGCCGACCAGCTTCATTATGCCGAAGACGATCGCGGAAGCGACAGCGACCCAGACGATGGACACGCCGACGGCATAGACCTGCTTGAAGGTCTGGCCGGCCATGTCGAAGGTCTGGCCGTCTTCCAGGCCCCAGCCCGCCGTACCGCCGAGCGACGGCGCCGTCAGCACGCCCGTGAGGATCGCGCCGATGATGCCCGCGACGGCGTGGATGCCGAACACGTCGTAGCAATCGTCGTAGTTGAGGGCCTTCTTGATGCTCGAGCAGAACACCACGCAGACCGGCGAGGCGATCAGGCCGAGAACGATGGCGCCCATCGGACCGACGAAGCCGGCGGCCGGCGTGATGGCGACGAGACCGGCGATGACGCCCGACGCAAAGCCCAGCATGGTCGGCTTCTTGCGGGTGACCCACTCGGTGACCATCCAGCTGAACGCGGCGGCGGCGGTGGCGAGGATCGTGTTGATCGTCGCAAGACCGGCAAGGCCGTTGGCGGCGCCAGCCGAACCGGCGTTGAAGCCGAACCAGCCAACCCACAGCAGCGCGGCGCCGATATAGGTGAGCACCAGCGAGTGCGGCGGCAGCGGCTCGGACTTGTAGCCGAGGCGGTGGCCGACGAAGAGCGCGCCCACCAGACCGGCGACGCCGGCGTTGATATGCACGACCGTGCCGCCCGCGAAGTCGAGCGCGCCGTCTTCAGCCAGCATGCCGCCGCCCCAGACCATGTGCGCCAGCGGATAGTAGGACAGCAGCGGCCACAGGATCGCGAAGATCACGATCGGGAGAAACCTGATCCGCTCCGCAAAACCGCCCACGGCCAGCGCCGCAGTGATCGCCGCGAACGTCGCCTGGAAGGAGACGAAGACATATTCAGGGATGTTCGACAGCACCGAGGACGGCTGGTCCACGCCGATGCCGGCAAGGAACAGCAGGTCGGAGCCGCCGATGAAGCTGTTGAGACCGCCGCCATCGGTGAAGGTGAGCGAGAAGCCCCACAGCACCCAGGCCATCAGGCCGATAATGGCGATCGTCGATACCTGCAGGATCACCGACAGCGTGTTCTTGGTGCGCGCAAGGCCGCTGTAGAACAGGGCAAGGCCCGGCAGGATCATCAGCAGGACCAGCACGGTCGAAACCAGCATCCAGGCCGTATCGCCCGAATTGATCTCGGACACGGCGTCTTCAGCGGGCGCTTCCTCGGCAGCCGCCGGCTCGGCCGGGGCCGCTTCAGAAGCGGGCGCGGTCGCTTCCGGCGTGACAGGCGCCTCAACAACGGGCGGCGCTTCCGGCGTCGGCTGCTGGGCCGAAACCGGGCTCAGCGTCGACAGCATGAAGGAGGCCGCGATTGCAGCCAGACCGGCCCTTACGCCAGTCCCCCAAAGTGAAAGTCGATCCACTCGACTGGATTTATTGAACATTTGACTCCCCTGAGGTTGACCTGCAACCGGCGCAAAAACGTGCACCCGCCCCAGACGTCGCCGCCACCGCAGGTGCGAGGGAAGTAGGGGCGTCGGCGTGGCCGTCGGACAAGCAATGCCCCCCGCGACCTGTCCGACTCCCCGATTTCTGCACATTAATTGGGCGCCCACCCGCCAGCGCGGCGCGCTTCAGGGCAAGCTGGGGCCCGAACGGAGCCTTCCGAAGCCAGCGTTCGTTCGCACCCGCAAAAACCGGCTAGGCAGTCTGTGTGAACCGCCGCAAGGCCGGATCATGGGGATAGGTCCCGGATGCGCCCGCGTCCGGGACCCTTTTTTGTTGAGGTTTGCGCTCTCGATCCTTTTCCACTGTCATTCCCGCCGCAGCGGCGCAGCCGCGGAGAGCGGGAACCCAGGGGCCACAAACACCGCCCTCTCGGCCCCTGGGTTCCGGCTCGCGCTGACGCGCGTCCGGAATGACAGTTCAGGCCAGGGCCGACACCCTCCCCGCATGACACTCCGGCGACACCAGCCGCCCCAATTATCAACGCCGCCGTAACGATTTTTTCCGCAGCCATGCCTGTGGATAAGCCCCTCCGCTAGGGCCGCGTTAACGCCCGCGGCTCCAGTGTCGTCCCGCTCCCATTAGCCATGTTCCACAAGGACATGTTCCACAAGGACAAGGGCATGCCGAACCCCCGTGCGCCCCACTTCGAGGACGACGGCTACGAGGCGCGCGGTTCCGGCGCCCTCACCCGCTTCCTGAGCGGGCTCGCCGCGTTTTCCGCCGGCGTGTTCATCTGCGGCGCGTGCTCGTCCTATTCGGCGGCCGACGCCAGCTTCAACATGGCGGTCGCCCGCGTGCGCGATCCGGCCACCGGCCTCATCAGCGAAGCCGCGCCCGGCAACATGTTCGGCCATGTCGGCGCAGCGTTCGGCGACCTGATGATGCAGGGCTTCGGCTGGACCGCGATCCTGCTCGGCTTTGCGCTGATGATCGGCGGCGTGCGCCGCGCCTTCAACATCGGCCAGCGCGATCCCGCCGCCTGGATCTGGGCTTTCGCCGCCATCCTGTTCGCCGCCTGCTGCCTCGCCGAATGGCCGACGCCGCGCGCGTGGGATATGTCCGCCGGTCTTGGCGGCGTCGCCGGCGAGATGATGCTCGCCATCGCATCGACGCCGTTTGCCGCGCTCAAGATTCCCGAGCCGCAAGTGTGGGCCTCGGCCATCGCCGGTCTTCTCGCCATCCTCTTCGCCGCGATGGCGATGGGCCTTGGCGCCTCCGACGCCACCTCGCTGTGGCGCGCGCTCACCCGCAAGCCGGAACGTCCGCAGGATCGCTACGCGCCCGAGCGTCCCGTCGTCGCCGGCGTGCCGGCCCTCCCCTCGCACCCGTCGCCGTCAGCCGGCATGCTCGAAGGCGGCTTCATGGCCGGCGTGATGAAACTCCTCGGCCGCAAGCCGCGGGAAGTCATCGAGCCCATCGTCTACACCGAGGAAGACGGCTTCGACGCGGGCGAACAGGGCTTCTTCAACGCCGTCGAGAATTCCGAAACGCAGAACCGCCAGCGCCCCATCGTTCCGCGCGTCCTCGAAAGCCGCCCCATACCGGGCGGGACCGGCCCCGACGCCGCCGCGCCCGCGCCGCAAGCGCCCCGCCCCGCCCCGCGCCCCGCCGCGCAACAATCCGCCGTGCGGCCCGCACAATCGCAGCAGCCCGCGCAATCCGCCCGCGTGCGCGATCCGTCCAGCGCCCTCCCGCCGATCGACCTGCTCGACGTGCCGCCGCCGCGCCGTTCGGAAGTCGATGAAGCCCGCCTGCTCGAAATGGCCGACCGCCTCGGCGAGGTGCTCACCGAGTTCGGCGTCAAGGGCCGCATCACCGAAGTGCGCCCCGGCCCCGTCGTCACGCTGTTCGAACTCGAGCCCGCCGCCGGCGTGCGCTCCTCGAAAGTCATCGCGCTCGCCGAAGACATCGCGCGCGCCATGTCCGCCACCTCCGCGCGCGTCGCCGTCATTCCCGGCCGCAACGCCATCGGCATCGAACTTCCGAACCCGAACCGCGAGACCGTCTATCTGCGCGACCTGCTCACCGCGAACGAGTTCGTCCGCTCGCGCATGGCCCTGCCGCTCGCGCTCGGCGAAAGCATCGAAGGCCAGCCGATGATCGGCGACCTCGGCAAGATGCCCCACCTGCTCATCGCCGGAACCACCGGCTCGGGCAAGTCGGTCGGCATCAACGCCATGATCCTCTCGCTGATGTTCAAGCTGCCCCCTGAAAAGTGCCGCTTCATTATGATCGACCCGAAGATGCTCGAACTCTCGATCTATGAGGGCATCCCGCATCTCCTCTCCCCCGTCGTCACCGATCCGCAGAAGGCCGTGCTGGCCCTGAAATGGGTCGTGCGCGAGATGGAGAGCCGCTACGAGATCATGTCGAAGATGGGCGTGCGCAACATCGCCGGCTTCAACCAGAAGGCCGAGGAAGCCGCAGCCCGCGGCGAGCACCTCACCCGCCAGGTCCAGACCGGCTGGAACAAGGAAACCGGCGAAGCGATCTGGGAAAACGAGGCGATGAAACCCGAGCCCATGCCGCACATCGTCGTCATCATCGACGAGATGGCCGACCTCATGCTCGTCGCCGGCAAGGACATCGAAAGCGCCGTCCAGCGTATCGCCCAGATGGCGCGCGCCGCCGGCATCCACCTCATCACCGCGACGCAACGCCCCTCGGTCGACGTCATCACCGGCACGATCAAGGCGAACTTCCCGACCCGCATCTCCTACATGGTCACCACCAAGATCGACTCGCGCACCATCCTCGGCGAGCAAGGCGCCGAACAGCTGCTCGGCATGGGCGACCTTCTCTGGATGCAGTCGGGCGGCAAGATCACGCGCGTCCACGGCCCGTTCGTGAAGGACGAGGAAGTCGAGCGCGTCGTCTCCTGGCTGAAAGACCAGGGCGCTCCGCAATACGTCGAAGGCATCACCGACGAGGTGGAAGAAGAAGCCTCCGTCGCCGACGCCGCTTTTGGAACGTCTTCGGGCGACCCCGAAGAAGACATGTATCGCGACGCCGTCGCCGCCGTCATCCGCGAGAAACGCCCCACGACGTCCTACGTCCAGCGCGTCCTCCGCATCGGCTACAATCGCGCCGCCAGCATGATCGAACGCATGGAACGCGAAGGCGTCATTTCCGCCGCCGACCACGCCGGCAAACGCCAGATCCTGTCCCGCGACCAGCGCAGCGGCGGATCGTCAGACGAAGAAGCGGCGTAAGAGCGCCGTCGGGCAACGCGCCTGTCAGATCACCTCGACCCTCGCCTTGTGGCCCCCGGCGGCCATCTTGCGGTCGTGCGTCAGCAGGGGCGCCCCGAGAAGTTCGGCAAGCGCAATATAGGCGGCGTCGTAGGCCGAGAAATTGCTCCGCAGCTCCCAGACGCGCGGCATGATATCCTGATGAGGATAGCGGATGGCCGGAAACGCCAGCCAGTCTTCCAGCGCGGCGCGGCAGAAGTCTGCGTCCGTGCCGGTGGCGGCGAGCCGGCGCACGACATGCGCAACCTCCACGTCTATGAGATGCGGGACATGCACCTCATGTCCGGTATCGAAGATATGCCCTTCGATGCGCAGACCGGCGGGCGTTCTCAGGATCAGCTCGATCGCGGCCGATGCATCGAGGACGATCAACGCCCATCCCGCGCCGAACGAAGGATTTTCAGCGGAGACCCCGACAGCTTGACCGGCTTGCGGGCAGCCAGCCGCGCGCGCATCTCGTCAGGACTCGGCCGTTCGGCGATTTGCCGGACCTCCCGAAGCAGATAGTCCGACAGCGACATGCCCGCCTCCGCCGCAAGCGACTTCAACCTGATGTGAAGCGTCTCGGGGACGTTGCGGATCTGGATCATCACGGACATGTGGAAAACATGTTCACATGTGCTCCACATGTCAAGCTGAGGCTCGCCCGCCCCTACTCCTCGTCGGGCGCGGCCGCTGCTTCGGCTTCCGCCTTCCGAGACGCTGCTCTGCGCGCGCGCCCCTCGGCCAGTTCCTTCTGCCGGATGACTTTCTTCTCGGCCGCGTCGGCGAGTTTGGTCTTCTTGCGTTCGGCCAGCGCCTCGGCGATCAGCGGAAGCAGGCTCTCGGCCTCTTCCTTCTGTTTCGCCACGCCGGATTTGATGATGCGTTCGGCGTTGGCCTGGAGGTTCTCCAGTTCCTTCTCCGTCATCGACGGAATGCGCGCGGCAAGGCTCATCTGGGGTCTCCTCCGGCGTGGCCCTGGCAAGCCCGCCCACGGCGTCCCCGCCGGGACCCCTGTCCGGGCTTTGCAAAGAACGACCCGCCCGGAATGCCCCTGCTCCGGCGCGAATTCAAGGGACAAGCGTCCGGTTCGGGGGCATTCAGGGTCTGCCCCTTTGTCTTTCGGCCCGAACTGCGCTATATCCGCCCCAATCGAGTTTCGGCCGACGACTTGGCCGCCGCTTGCCTTTCGGGCTTCCGGCTACGCTGACGACATCCACCTACACTTGATGCTCAAGGGCGTTCCGCATGCGTGCGGGCGCTGTCACGTACCAAAGGAAGACCTACTATGGCGACCGGAACTGTTAAGTGGTTCAACTCCACCAAGGGCTACGGCTTCATCCAGCCCGATAGCGGCGCGAAGGACGTGTTCGTCCACATCAGCGCCGTCGAAGCCGCCGGCCTGCGCGGCCTCGTCGACGGACAGAAGATCTCGTTCGAAGAGCAAGCCGACAAGCGCTCCGGCAAGATGTCGGCTGTGAACCTGAAAGTCGGCTGATGCCGGCTCGGGGTTTTACGACCCGCAGTCAATCCTGAAGCCAAGGCGCGCAGCCGCACGTTTCAGGACAAAGAGAGAAGCCGGTCCCCTCGGGGGCCGGCTTTTTTCATGCCCGCGCGAGAAGCTTGGCCGCAAGGGTCTCGGGCGCGCCGCTCCTCGTCCGGCCCTATTCCTCATCCGGCGAAGCGCAGAACGTCACCTTGTAGCCGCTGGCGCACGAGAAGGTGTGATCGCCCAGCTGCGCGACATGGCTCACGGCGACGATCCAGTCGCGGGATTCACGGCTCGACACGGCAGGCAGGGTCTCGCCCGCCGCCGTCCTCGCAGCCACATACGCCTCCAGCGCACGCCCCACCGCTTCTTCCATGTCCTCGACCGGCGGCTTCAGCCACACGCCCAGCCCGATCAGAACGACGACGCCGATGCCGAGTATGGTGAGCCAGCGCTGGGGCCCGCCGCGCTGGTCCTGCCTGCGCTCCGCCGCCAGCCGCGCACGCGCCGCGCGATAATCGTCCGCCCCGTCCGTCATGCCCGTCTCAACCCGTTACTGCCTCAGCGGCTTCCGGCGCCGCCGGTCCCGTACACAGGAAGCGCGAATAGATGCCCCAGCATTGCAGCAGCGTCCCCTCGCCCGATGTCAGGGTCGAGAGCGTCACCACGTAGAAATCCTCGAACAGATAATCCCCGCTCGCCGCGTCGGGCTCGGCCACCTTGCCCTCTTCCATCAGCGCGACGGCAACCCCGCGATGCCAGCCCTCCGCCGGCCGCGTCATATAGGCGGCGACGCCCGCAATCAGGAGAAGGAAAACCAGGACAATCGCCACGCGCATCTGTCACTCCGCGAGTCAGAGCCCCGTCCGCCCTGTGGTCCGAGTATAAGCCTATTTCTTGTCCGGCTGCGAGCACAGGAACTGGCCATAGAGCCCGAGGCATTCGATCGTCACCTTGTCGCCCGAGCGCACGGTGTATTTCGTCGCCACAACGAGATCCTCGAACGCGCTCGTCTGCGCGCCCGACAGCTTGCCCACGGCGTCCAGAACCGCGCCGATCGGATCGCCGTCATTGAGGTTCAGCAGTGCGCTGTCGACATGCCGCCTGTGGGCTGCCTCGTCCGGCTTGGTCAGAAAGCCGCCGAGCGCCAGCGCGCCTCCAAGCAGCAGTATCAGCAGCATCCTCATGTCGTTTCCTCGACCCACGCGCGCCTATTTGCGCCTTGCCGTCCTGCCGCGCGCCGGTGGCCGCGCAGCCATCCCCGTTTCGTTATCCGCGTCCCAAGCCTTCAGCCACTTCTTGGGCGCATTATGGCGCCACTGTCTTTCCAGCATCGCCTTCAGTTCGGCAGGCTTCATACGCGACAACCGCGCGAGCACCATCGGGTAGTTCCGGTAATGCGCGGTGACGTGGAACGTCTCCGGGTCCGCCGCGCACAGCATCTCGCGCTCGTCGAACGGGACCTGCCCGATCACCACGCTGTTGTCCTCCTCACGCAGGCGCGTGAAGAACTTCCCGAACGCCTTCCAGGCGGGATAGCCGTGGGACGCCGCATATTCCGTCTGCGGAAAGCTGCCCGCCGCATCGTGAAACTGTTTCGGCGTCATTGCGTTAGCTTACACCCCGGCGCCCGGCGTCATAAAGAGGACTGAACCGATGTTCATGAAAACAGGGCGGAAAATCCTTGGCCCGGTCTTGTTTTCGCCCGGCGCCCGGCAGAGGTTGATCCCCATGAGCATGATAACCGCCCTCTTCCCGTTCCTCGTCTCGGTGTCCGCGCACGCGCTGGCCGCGCCCACGCCGCTGGCTGAAACGCCCGCTCCGGCCGTTTCCGCCGCAGCCATCGCAGCGCCCGTGGAAGCGCCCGCGCCTGTCCTCCCCATGTCTGTCCTCCCCATGTCTGTCCTCCCCGCGCCTGTCCTCGCCCCGGTGGTCTTCGA
>CAZGWV010000010.1:0-3894 GCA_964529555.1 uncultured Rhizobium sp. | reverse complement strand
CTGTCCTCCCCATGTCTGTCCTCCCCGCGCCTGTCCTCGCCCCGGTGGTCTTCGAGGCCCCCGCGCCCGCGCCCAAACCCGTCGTTACGCCCGCGCCCAGGCCGCCGGTCGTCGCCCAGCCTTCGGGCGTTGAAGCCGTGAAGGTTCAGGCCCCCGCCACGCTCGACCGCAACGCGATCATCGACCGCGTCGCCAAGGCGCTGACCGACACGAAAACCGCGCAGGGCCGCTTCACCCAGATCGACCCGAGCAATTCGCCCTCGTCCGGCAATTTCTACATCAGCCGTCCGGGCAAGGTGCGCTTCGAATACACCTCGCCGGAAACCATGCTGATCGTGTCCGACGGCACGACGGTTTCCATCGAGGAGCCCAGGCGCAAGGCGTATGACGCCATCCCGCTGGCCTCGACGCCGCTCAACCTGTTCCTGCGCTCGAACATCGACCTCAAGCGCGATGGCAGCGTCACAGACGTCAGCACCAGCAACGGCTTCCACTTCGTCACGCTGGTCGACAAGAGCGGCGAGGCCGAGGGCCGGATGATCCTGCAGTTCAGCGCGTCGGACTTCACCCTGCTCGGCTGGCGCCAGATCGACGGCACGGGCGCTGAAACGAAAGTGCAGCTCAGCGACATCAAGCAGAACGTCGCCGTCAAAGCCTCGCTCTTCGTCGTCCGCGACCCCGGCGACAGGGACAACCGCAACTAGTCTTTCTTTCGGCGGCTCAAGGCCAACCGCCCCACCCTGTCATTCCCGCCGCAGCGCGTAAGCGCGAAGAGCGGGAATGACAGCTCGGGTCGTTCAGGAGGAGCGCGCTCCCGGCGCCGTCAATCGTTGCGGGCCCGGAGGGCACACCCAAATATTTACCAAACCTTTCGTGACATTTCTTGCATTTCGTGGCTTAATTGCCACATGGATCGAGGCCGCTCGCGCCTGAGCTTCCCCCCGCAGGTGCTTGCAGCGGTTCGAGTGCCGGAACTATCCCCCGGCCCATCGCGCCCGTGGGCGCAAGGCGCGCCTGGCTGTCCCCGCGGCCGGGCGCGTCTCAGTTGTAGCGCCCTGTAAATCCCGCCCAAAAAGCCCAATATCGCCGGGCGTTTTCGCAATCCCCGGCGAAAGCTTCGCCTGACGGCTGCTTTTCCTTGATCGAGGCCGCGGCGCACCCGATTGTTGTGGTTCGCCCCGCCCTTCACGCCGCCCTGACTGCGCCTTGCTCCCAGAAACTTGCCCATGAAACGCCTCTCCCTGGCGACCTGGAACATCAATTCAGTTCGCCTCCGCATCGACCGCGTCGCCGCCTTCCTGAAGCGCGAGAAGGCGGACGTATTGTGCCTGCAGGAAATCAAATGCCTGGAGGACCAGTTCCCCCGCAAGGCGTTCGAGGCCGCCGGTTACAAGCACATCCACCTCTCCGGCCAGAAGGGCATGCACGGCGTCGCCATCGTCTCGCGCCTGCCGATCGAGCCGATCGAAACGCCCGGCCTCTGCCGCCATGGCCATGCGCGCTGCGCCGCCGTGAACGTCGCCGGCTTCGAGCTGCAGAACCTCTACGTCCCCGCCGGCGCCGACATTCCCGATCCCGAACTCAACGAGAAGTTCGCCCACAAGCTCGACTTCGTCGAGCGCATGCGCAGCTTCTATCACGCCCGCGCCCAGAAGCGCTCGGCCCTGCCCCTGCTCGTCTGCGGCGACATCAACATCGCGCCCGAGGAGAACGATGTCTGGTCACACCGCCAGCTGCTCAACGTGGTCAGCCACACGCCGGTCGAGACCGACGGCCTCAAGCGTGTCCTCGCCGAAGGCAGGTTCACCGACATCGCCCGCGTGAAACACAAGCCGGAAGAAAAACTCTACACCTGGTGGAGCTACCGCGCCGCCGACTGGAAACTCTCCAACCGCGGCCGCCGTCTCGACCACTGGTGGGCCGACAAACGCGCCACGCCCCTGGTCGACATCAACAGCTACAAGATCCACCCCGAAGAACGCGGCGGCGAAAAACCCTCCGACCATGTGCCCGTCACCATCACCGTCACGGCGGCGGCGTAGACCGCGACAGCGCGCGCGCCGAACCGGCTCCCAACTGATCACGTCGCGCCACCCTCTCTCCAACAGAGGAGAGAGGGCGCGCACACCATTGGCTCAAGCCGATCAGGCCGGCTCCGGTGGGAAGATCCGCCCCAGCGTCCCCTGCTGCGGGAACACTTTCAACAATGTCCGTCGAACCGTGCGCCAGCCGCCGCCGAGCAGGACGATCGAGCCGCCCACGATCAGCGCCGTCAGCATCAGCGAGTTGAGCCCGCTCCAGCCCGAATTGTTCACCAGCACCCAAAGCGAGGCCGTGAACGTGACGAGGCCCGAGACGATCAGCGCCCGGCGATTGATCGCCAGCGAGATCACGCCGAACATGACCAGCACGATCAGCATCACAGTGGCGAAAGGCGTCGAGGCTTCGTCGAACCCCGACCCCAGCACCAGCGCGCGCACGCCGAAGATGATCTGGGGCGCCGCCGCCATGTGCAGCCAGAACGCATGGTCCGAATTGCGCGTCGAGCGCGTCGGGTCCTTCATGTCGAACCAGATCGCAGCGCCCAGCGTCGCAACGCCAGCCGCCAGCGTCACCGCCCCGCCCAGCATCAGCGTCACGCCCTGGATGCCGGCGGCCTGCACCACGGCCGTGTAGAACAGCCCGGCGATCGAGCCCGCGAGCAGAAACAGCGAGAACGGCAGACGGAAACGCCAGAACAGCGCCGCCGATGCAAGCGTCGCCGCGGCGAAGCCCGCATAGCCCATGCTCGTCAGCGCCATGAACGGATTGAACTCGCCTTCAGCGCTCGCAAGCATCTGCGAATCCGAAATGAACTGGCTCGCAAGCCCCGCCGCCGAACCGGACGCCGCCCACACCACGAAGAAGCTCAACGCCATCGACGGCAGCAACAGCCGCCGCCGTCCGGTGAAATACTCCGCCAGCAGCCACGCGCCGACCAGCAGGGGCAACGGCGCCAGCATCACCACCATCTTGATGCGCCCGGCAAACACCGACGCTTCTTCAACCGTGCTCGGATCGGCCATGCGCGGCAGGCCCATCAGGTCGATCATGGTGATCGCCGACAGGAAGCCCAGCCCGCCCATCAGCACGACAATGCCGATGGTGAGGAACACGTCGTTGAAGTTCGTCAGAAAGCGCAAATTCTCCGGGTCGAGCATCCGCTCGGGATCGTTGCGCGCTTTCAGGAAAGCTTCGAAGCGCTTTGCGCCCTCGTCGCTGATCGCGCCGGCCTCAACGGCCGCGCGTATGTCAGTCCGGTCGAACATCCAGTGTCTCCAACACGAAATTGCTGTTTGTGTAGACGCAGACTTCGGCCGCGATCGTCATCGCCTTGCGTGCGATCTTTTCGGCGTCGTCTTCGTACTCATACAGCGCTCGTGCGGCGGACAGCGCGTAGTTGCCCCCTGAACCAATGGCCGCGATAGGATGCTCCGGCTCCAGCACGTCGCCCCTGCCCGTAATGACGAGCAGCGACGTCGCATCGCCCACGATGATGAGCGCTTCCAGATTCCGAAGGTATTTGTCAGTGCGCCAGTCCTTGGCCAGTTCCACGGCGGCGCGCTGAAGATTGCCGGGAAACCGTTCGAGTTTTTGTTCGAGCCTTTCAAAGAGCGTGAAGGCGTCCGCAGTCGCCCCGGCAAAGCCCGCGAGAATCTCACCCTTCTCGCCGATCCGCCGGACCTTCCTTGCATTCCCCTTCATCACCGTCTGCCCCATCGACACCTGCCCATCCCCCATGACGACGAGCTTGCGCCCCTTCTTCACGGCGAGAATGGTGGTCGAGTGCCAGTCGTGTTCGTTGGACATGAGGTACGCTTCCTGAACGTTGATCAGTCTATCTCGTGCGTCCCG
>CAZGWV010000009.1:0-52070 GCA_964529555.1 uncultured Rhizobium sp. | reverse complement strand
GAAGTGATCCCCACCCGGACTTCGCTTCGCGAAAGTCCGACCTCCCCTTTTCAAGCAGGAGTGTCCGGGGAAAATCGCGAGTCATTTCAGTGGAGTGTTTTACGGGTTGGCATTTTGCATGCCGTTGCGCTCCGTTTTTGCGACTCAGAGTTGAGAGCCCCAGAAGTTCTCACCGCGAAAACCTGAATCAAAAGAGTCGGTTAGCGCGGTCGCTTTTCCCCGGACACTCCTGCTTTTCAAGGGGAGGTATGCTTGTCCATCACCCCTGCTGGAACGAGTAGTTCGGCGCTTCGCGGGTCATCTTCACGTCGTGGACGTGGGACTCGCGCAGGCCGGCGCCGGTGATCTGGATGAATTGCGCCTTGGCGTGGAGTTCATCGACGGTCTTGGCGCCGACATAGCCCATCGCGGCGCGCAGGCCGCCGGCCATCTGGTGGAGGATGGGACCGACCGGGCCCTTGAACGGGACCTGGCCCTCGATGCCTTCGGGGACGAGCTTCTGCTGCTGCACATCCTTCTGGAAGTAGCGGTCGGCGGAGCCGCGGCCCATGGCGCCGAGCGAGCCCATGCCGCGATAGTCCTTGTAGGGACGGCCTTCGTAGAGGAACACCTCTCCCGGCGCTTCCTCCGTGCCAGCCAGCATCGAGCCCATCATGGCGCAGGATGCGCCGGCGGCGAGCGCCTTGGCGAAGTCGCCCGAGAACTTGATACCGCCATCGGCGATGACGGGCGTGTTGGTGGAGTGGGCGGCCCTGGCGCAATCGGCGATCGCGGTGAGCTGCGGCACGCCGACGCCCGCGACGATGCGCGTGGTGCAGATGGAGCCGGGGCCGATGCCGACTTTCACGGCGTCCGCGCCTGAGTCGATCAGCGCCTTGCAGCCATCGCCCGTGGCGACGTTGCCGGCGATGACCTGCACGCGGTTGGAGATCTTCTTCACGCGCTCGACGGCCATCAGCACGGCTTTTGAATGGCCGTGGGCGGTGTCGATCACGAGGGCGTCCACGCCAGCGTCGATGAGGGCCCGGCTACGCTCGAAGCCTGCATCGCCCACGGTGGAAGCGGCGGCGACCCGGAGGCGGCCTTGCTCGTCCTTGCAGGCGTTCGGGTTGGCCTGGCTCTTTTCCATGTCCTTCACGGTGAGCAGACCGACACAGCGGCCCTGTTCGTCGATGACGATGAGGCGTTCGATGCGGTGTTTGTGCAGCAGCCTGCGGGCTTCGGACTGGTCCATGCCCAGACGGATGGTGACGACCTTCTTCGTCATAAGTTCCGACACCGGCATGTTGTCGTCTTCGGCGAAGCGGACGTCGCGGTTGGTGATGATGCCAAGGAGTTTCTGCGGCACGCCTTCGGGGCCGGGCTCGACCACCGGGATGCCGGAGACGCGCAGGCGTTCCTTCAGGACTTTCAATTGGCGGAGCGTGACGTCCGGCGTCACGGTGGCGGGGTTGACCACCATGCCGCTTTCGAAGCGCTTCACGCGGCGGACCTGCTCGGCCTGTTCCTCGACCGACAGGTTGCGGTGGATGACGCCGATGCCGCCGAACTGGGCCATGGCGATGGCGAGGCCCGCTTCCGTAACCGTATCCATCGCGGCCGAAATGATCGGCACATTGATGGCGATCTCCTTCGAGAAGCGCGAGCGGATATCGACCTCGCCCGGAATGACTTCGGACGGACCGGGTTCGAGCAGCACGTCGTCGAACGTGATGGCCTGGCGGATGCGGATTGAGGGGAGGTGCTGTTCCATAGACCCGTCTAGCGATTCTGCCCCGGCTTGGGAAGTGGGATCGCGAGCAGACTTGCGGGCGAGGCGATGACGCGCCACGACTGGGCTTGCAGGCCCCTGTCGGGCCGGGACTTTTCACCATGCCGACCGGCCAGCTGGCAGCCATATTCGACCTCGACGGCGTGCTGACGTCCACCTCGGCGCGGCATGAGCAGAGCTGGGCGGAGGCTGCGGGGCGGTTCGGCCTGCCCGTCAGCGAGGCGGCCCTGAAGGCGACGCGCAGCGTGCCGCGGGCGGCGTCTCTGGCGGCCCTGCTGGCCCATGCCGGGATGACGATGGACGAGGCCCGGCGCAACGCCGTGATGGCGTTCAAGGACCGGCGCTATCAGGAGTTGATCGCCGGGCTTGGGCCGATGGATGCGTTTGAGGGGGCGCGGGAGGCGCTGGAGACGTGCCGGCGGCTGGGGCTGCGGACGGCTGTGGCGTCGGCCAGCCTCAACGCCAAACAGGTGCTGGAGCGGCTGGAGCTTGCCTCGCTGGTGCAATTCGTGGCGGACCCGCGCGACGCGGCGCCCAAGCCGAGCGCGGAAATCTATGGCCGGTGCTGTGCGGCGCTGGGGGTTCTGCCGGACCGCGCGATCTGCATCGAGGATGGGGCGCCGATGATCGCGAACCTGCGGGCAGAGGGGATGTATACCGTTGGGGTTGGCGCGGAGCCGTTGGGCGCGGACGAGCAGGTGGTTGGGATTGGGGAGTGGGATGTGGCGGGGACGGTAGAGGTGTTGCGAGTGCGGTGAGCCCGCGCCTCGTGGTTCGACGGACGCCGCTTCGCGGCTGCTCACCATGAGGCGCTTAACCACCGCCGGTAGAGAAGATGCCTCATGGTGAGCAGCGGCGATGTGCGAAGCGCATCGGCGCGTCTGTCGAACCACGAAGCATCGGGCTTGGATTGCTCGCTGCTTCGCAGCGAATGCCGGGCAGGCGCCCGGCGGTCCATCAACCCTTGAACCTTCGCGCGATCACGAATGTCTCGGGGCTTTCGGCGCGGCTCGATGGCGGTTTCCAGTGGCGGACGTCTTCGAAGTTCGACTTCAGCATGTCCAGCAGCGCGCCTTGTGCGCCGCCCTGAAAGACCTTGGCGACAAAGCTGCCGCCCTTCACCAGATTGTCGATGGCGAACCGGGCGGCGAGTTCGGCGAGGCCGACGGTGCGGATGTGGTCCGTCTGCTTGTGGCCGACCGTGTTGGCGGCCATGTCGGAGAGGACCAGCGTGGGCTTGTCGCCCAGCGCCGCCATCAGCTTGTCCGCCATGCCGGCCTCATGGATGTCGGCCTGGAAAATGGTGATGCCGTCGATCGGGTCGACGGGGAGGAGGTCGATGCCGACGACCTTCGCCGCGCCCTTCTCCATCAGCACCTGCAGCCAGCCGCCGGGCGCTGATCCGAGATCGACGACGCGGGCGCCGCGCTTGAGGACTTTGAATTTCTCGTCGATCTCTTTCAGCTTGAAGGCGGCGCGGGCGCGATACCCCTCTTCCTGCGCGCGGATCACATAGGGATCGCGCAGCTGGCGGTCGACCCATTCGCGCGAGGACTTGGAGAGCGTTTTCTTCCGCACTTTCTCCTTCTGCGCCATCATGCGGCCGCCGGCAGGCCCGCGCGCATCGACGGGCGCCTTCCAGCGGCGGCGGCCTTTTTCGTCTTCCTCGACGCTCACGATGCAGTCTCCTGGCCCTGTTTGGCGGGGCCGTCAGTTGCGGCGGGGCGCTGGCGCCCGCGATTGCGGCGGCGCTGGCGTTGGCCGCCGCCGGGCCGGTCATTGGCACTGCCGTGCATGAGCGACAGGATAATCCCCTCGCGCAGGCCGCGATCGCCGACGCGCAGGCGGGCGGAAGGCCATGTGGCCCAGACGGCGGCAAGGATGGCGATGCCGGGGACCATGAGGCCCGAACGGCCGCCGACGAGGCAGGGTTCCTGCGCGCGCTGTTCGGCGGTGGCGTTGACGAGGCGGCTCATCGTGGCGTGCGCGCCTTCGCGATCCACCCAGACGCCATCCACGGACGAACGGATATAGCGCGGCAGGTTGAGATGGACGCCGGCGAGGCTGGTGACCGTGCCGGAGTTGCCGATGAGCTGGCCGCGCCCTGCGCGGAACAGCGGGCCGAAACGCGCGGCGGCATCGTTGGCGAGCAGCAACGACTGCACATGGTCGAACATGGGCTGGTACTGCTCCGTGCCCGCGCCGGGAAACATGTCGGCCAGCGTGACGACGCCCACGGGGAAGGACGCCCA
Organism: uncultured Rhizobium sp.; assembly: GCA_964529555.1. GTDB lineage: Bacteria > Pseudomonadota > Alphaproteobacteria > Caulobacterales > Hyphomonadaceae > UBA7672. The sequence continues at coordinate 48,047 of CAZGWV010000009.1, read as the reverse complement.
GCCGAGAATGGGCGGACGGGCAGCGCAGCCGCGCACGCCCCGCTCGCCCGCGGCCTTTGCGTCAATCCAGGACAGTTCGGTGGAGCCGCCGCCGATATCGATGACGAGCGCGAAATCATGCGCCGGGTCCACCAGGTCGAGCGAACCGAGGAGCGCGAACTTGGCCTCCTCCTTGGGCGAGATCAGCTCCAGCCGCAGGCCGACCTGGCGGGTGGCGTCGTTGAGGAAGGCGCGGCCGTTGGAGGCGGCGCGACAGGCCTGGGTCGCGATGTAGCGGGCCCGCACGGGCTTGTGCTTCCTGACCTTTTCCGCGCAGCGGCGGAGCGCCTCGATGGCGCGGGCCATAGCCTTGTCGGACAGGAGGCCCGATCCGGCGAGGCCTTCCCCCAACGTCACGATCTGTGAGAAGGAATCGACAACGCGCAGCCCGCCGGACGGCGCGCGCTCCGCCACCAGCAGCCTGCAATTGTTCGTTCCCAGGTCCAGCGCCGCATAGAGGTTCGACGCGCCGCCGGACCGTCCTTGAGGCTTACCGCGCCTCGGACGGGATGGCTTCGCCATGTGTAGCGATCCGTGATCTTGTTGCGACACGCATAGCCGGTTTGGCAGTCATTGGCACGCAACAAGTGATGTTTACTGTCATGCACGGTTGCGGGCCCCATTCCGATAGGCCTAATGGCGCTTGGCTCTGGCGGGGTTTTCGGTGCTTTTTGCGCGCCGGACTGCGTCATTGCCGGTGTAGGTGGGCTGCATCCGTATTGGGGCTGGATAAGGTTTGGGCTTAGGGGCGTCGTCAATGATGGACGTGAACAAGGCAGCCAAGTTCGCGATTGGCCAGCAGGTTCGTCACAGGATGTTCCCGTTCAGGGGAATCATCTTCGACGTGGACCCCCGTTTCGCGAATACGCAGGAATGGTGGGACGCCATCCCCGAGGACATCCGCCCGACCAAGGACCAGCCATTCTATCACCTGCTGGCTGAAAACGAGTCGACGTATTACGTGGCCTATGTTTCCGAGCAGAACCTCCTGCCCGACACCGCGCCCGAGCCCGTGAACCACCCGCAGATCCCGGAAATGTTCGAGATCGACGATCACGGCATGTACCGCAGGCGCGCGGCGCTGGCGCATTAGGCAAGGCCGGTTGAATACAGCCTGCGTTGAATACAATCTGTATTGATTGTATATACACAGCATGACCGATCTGGAGACAATTCGAAGCCGCATGCAGCGCGCCGGCGTCAGCCAGGCGGCTCTTGCGGCAGAGACGGGCATGGGCGCCGCGCAGATGTCCCACCTGCTCACCGGCCGCCGCCGGATGCGGCTCGATGTGTTTCGCCGGATCGATGCGGCGCTTGCAAAAATGGAACGCCGCGCGGCGTCTTCCCGTCATCTGGGCGAAGCGGCGCGCGCGGATTACGATGCTGGTGTGGCGTCGGGCTTCATAACGCTCGATGAGGCGCGCGCACTGAAGGAGCGCCCGCGCGCCCGCATGCCGAAGATCCAGGCCAACCGGATTTTCAAGGATCTCGACGAGTTGAGCAACGCGCTCAAGAAGGCGCCGAAGATTAGCGATCTCAGCGATGACGCACTGCTGGGTTTCGACAAGGCATGATCGCGGTCGATAGTTCGGCGGTCGTCGCGATCGCGTTGGGCGAGGCCGAAGCGCCTGCCTTCATCGAATGCCTGCGCGCAGACGGCAACGCCTGCATGACTTCGGCCAACTACGTCGAAGCGGGGATCGTGCTGGAGGGCCGATACGGCGCGGCGGGCCGCGCGACCTTCGAAGAAATGATGCGGGCTCTGAGAAAGCTGGGCCTGAATATTGTCGATGTCGACTTCAGGATAGCGGAGTCCGCTCGCGCGGCGTTCGGCGCTTTTGGCAAAGGCCGGCATGCGGCCGGACTCAATTTTGGCGATTGCTTCGCCTATGCGCTGGCGAAGGAACTGGACGCGCCCCTCCTGTACAAAGGCCGTGATTTCGACCGAGCTGACGTAAAACGCGCCCAAGCGTGACGAATCCTCCGTAGCGCCCTACATTCGGGGCATGAGCAACCACATCACCCTTCGCGACGATGACTATGTCATCGACCAGAACTGGGCGGGCTATACGGCGGATGAGCATGCCGTATGGGACTTCCTGTATCGGCGGCAGGTCGAGATCCTGAAGGATCGCGCGGACCCGGCGATGCTGCGCGGGCTGGAGGCGCTGAACCTCAATCGGGGAGGCATTCCCAATTTCAGCGAGATCAATGTCGAGCTGAAAGCACGGACGGGGTTCGAGGTTGTCGCCGTGCCGGGGCTCGTGCCTGACGAGGTGTTCTTCACCCATCTCGCCAATCGCCGCTTTCCCGCCGGGCAATTCATCCGCACACGCGCGCAGCTCGACTACCTGCAGGAGCCCGACATCTTCCATGACGTGTTCGGGCATGTGCCGCTGCTGACCGATCCGGTGTTCGCGGACTACATGGAAGCCTATGGCAAGGGCGGGCTGCGCGCGATCGAGTTCGGGCGGCTGAAGAACCTTGCGGCGCTGTACTGGTACACGGTCGAGTTCGGGCTGATCGAGACTCGAGAAGGCCTGCGCATCTATGGCGCGGGCATTTCGTCTTCCAAGGACGAGTCGATCTTCGCGCTGGACGACCCCTCGCCCAACCGCATCCGCTTCGACCTGGAGCGCGTGATGCGCACGCGCTATCGCATCGACGATTTCCAGCAGACCTATTTCGTCATCCGCTCCTATGACGACCTGTTCCGCGCGACCGTGGATACGGATTTTGCGCCGCTCTATGGAAGACTGGGCGATGAGATCGGGCATGGGCCGGAGGACGTGCTGGCCGGGGACGATGTGATCACGCGCGGGACGCAGGCTTATGCGGCGGGGAAGGCTGGATAGAAATCCAGGCTCCCGACTTCAGGCGCGAGTCTGAATTGATCCACACTGTCATTGGCATCCCTGGGGAAACCCATTCCCATGCCAGCGCGTTCGATCCCTCGCGAGCGCGCACGGAGGCGGACGAGGAGTTCCTTGTCTCGCCTCTCTTCGATGTGAACGGGGATTACCGCTTCAAGCTGCGCACGCCGCTGGGGGCAGGATGAGCCTTGTGGCCGAGAATATTGGAGCGGACGGCCGGGGGCGCGCCGCAGCGCTTGCGGTCGGGGCAACTGCACTTTCCCCGCGCGCCATTTTGCCTTGGCTGGCTGGAATGCCCATATCCGGTCTGGGCGTTTCGATCGCCATCCGCTGGCAGGCCTTCCTGCTGTCCCTGAAGGGCGCGAAATATCGCGTTAAACCGGAACAGCGGTTGAAGCGTACCGCCCCGACGCGGCACAAAGGCAAAGACGCCGCCGGGGAGGAACAACCGAGGAAACGGGCATGAGCCGCATCGACAGAATGATTGTGGACATCAGGGGGGCGCGCGACATCCGCAGCCTCGGCGGTCTTCCCGCGAGCCTGCGCTTCACGGCGATGGTGCTGTCGAAGTTCAAGCGCGGGCGGCTGGACATGGCGCTGCCCGATGGGCGCACGCTGCGTTTCACCGGCAAGGAATTGGGGCCGGTGGCCGAGATGATCGTGCATGACACCACGTTCGCGCGCGCGGTGGCCTCGCGCGGCGATATCGGCTTTGCCGAGGTGTTCATGGACGGCAAGTTCGACAGCCCGGACCTTGCGACGCTGCTGGAATATTTCAGCAGCAACTGGGAAGATCTCGGTCGACTGGGCATCGGCACCGCCATCGCCCGCTTCGTGGCGAAGATGCGCCACCTACTGCGCGCGAACAGCAAGAAGGGTTCGAAGCGCAACATCCTTGCCCATTACGATCTCGGCAATGAGTTCTATTCGGCGTGGCTCGATCCCACGATGACCTATTCATCGGCGATATTCAGCTCGCGCGCCCAATCGCTGGTGGACGGGCAGCTGGCGAAATATCGCGCCATCGCGCGCAATATCGACCTGAAGCCCGGCGATCATGTGCTGGAGATCGGATCGGGCTGGGGCGGCTTTGCGGAGGTGGCGGCGAAGGAGTTCGGCGCGCGCGTGACGTCGATCACCATCTCGGACGCGCAACACGCCTATGCGACGCAGCGGATGAGGGATGCGGGCCTCGCGGGGCAGGTCGATATCGTGATGAAGGATTATCGCGATCTCACCGGGCAGTATGACGCCGTGGCTTCCATCGAGATGTTCGAGGCGGTGGGCGAGGAATACTGGCCCGGCTATTTCGGGAAGATCGCCGAGGTGCTGAAGCCGGGCGGCAAGGCCGCGCTGCAGATCATCACGATCGCGGAGAACGACTTCGAGGACTATCGCCGGCGCGCGGACTTCATCCAGCACTACATCTTTCCGGGCGGCATGCTGCCCGCGACGCCTCGCCTCAAGGAACAGGCGGAGCGCGCGGGGCTATCCTTCGCAGTCGACCGGATGTTCGGCGCCTCCTACGCCCGGACGCTGGACGCATGGGCCAAGCGGTTCGACGCGGCGTGGGACAGGATCAAGGGCGGCAAGTTCGACGAGCAGTTCCGGCGGCTCTGGCTCTACTATCTGGCCTATTGCTCCGCCGGATTCCGTACCGGGCGGATCGATGTTGGCCAGTTCGTGCTGACCAAACCGGCCTAGCGGTGCGCGGGCACGTAGGGCTCGCAGGCGAGGCCGTCATTGTCGGCGTCGAGCTGGCTGCGATAACCCGGCTCGCCGCGACGGATGTTGGCGCGCCCGTCCTGAAAAGCTTCGCGGCATGAGGCGTAGTAGGTCGCGCGCAGGCTGAGCGCGCCCAGCGCCGATGGCTCCTCGGGCGGGCCGAGGGCGTCGATCACAGCGAAGGCGCCCATACCGGCGGCGGCGCCCGCCACTGCGTACATCGCCATGCGCCCGCTGTCGCGAAGCTGGCGTATCACCGGGCGACGGATGCGCCGGCGTGGACGGCCGGGAATAGGACGGCCCGCCATTGGCTAGACCTTGACGTACTGGCCGACGAACTCGCGAGCCTTGTCGATCCATTCGGGCGGAACGATCGACGGGTCGAGCGCGTAGGTGACGCCGCCGGCAATCGCGATGACGAGGAGCAACTGGAACAGCAGGCCGCCGCCGCCCTTGGGTTCGGCGCGCTCACCGGGCCGCTTGTAGGCCTTCCTCGATTTCGGCCCCGACAGCAGCGATGTGGTGTGCTGGGCCAGCGCCAGGCGCTCGGCCTTGATCGCGCGCTCTTCCTCGGTTTCGCGCTTCACCGCCTTGCGTGGCTTTGGCGGCTTCGGCGATTTCGGAGGCTTCTTCATGTCGGCAGAGGCGGCCTTGAACTGCGCGCGCAGATCCGCGATCCGTGTCGGGCTTCCGGCGCCTTCCAGTCGCTTGCGTGTCTGCTGCATCTTCTGCCCCGAGGCGCATCACAGGGCCTTTTTAGCCTGAATTGGCTAAAGCCCCTTGGCGCGGCGCAGGCAAAACGCGCCGAATGCGGCAAGGTCTCGTTAAACGTCGAAGTCGAGACCGATGGCCGTGAAGCGCTCGCGGTTGTCCTGCCAGCGTTCGGAGACCTTCACGCGCAGGAACAGATGGACCGGCTTGCCGAGGATTTCGGTCAGCTCCTTGCGGGCCGCCGTGCCGACATCCTTGATGGTCTGGCCGCCCTTGCCCAGCACGATGGAGCGGTGGCCCTCGCGCGAGACGTGGATCAGCTGGCCGATCTTGATGCCGCCCTTGCCGATCTTCTCCCACGACTCCGTCTCGACGGTGAGCTGGTAGGGAATTTCCTGGTGGAGACGCAGCATAAGCTTCTCGCGCGTCACTTCGGCGGCGAGCATGCGGACGGGAATGTCGGCGGACTGGTCTTCGGGAAAGAGATACGGACCTTCCGGCATACGTTCGGCCAGCAGATCGGCCAGTTGGTCAACCCCGTCGCCATTGAGGCCCGAGATCATCACCACGTCGGAATAGACGCCTGCGTCGAACAGGGTCTGCGCAGCGCCCAACAGCGCCGGACGCTCGACCAGATCGATCTTGTTGAGCGCGAGAATGGCTTTCGCGCCGAGATCCTTCAGGCGTGCGACGATTGCTTCGTCCTCAGCCTTGTCGCCCTGCCCGGTCCAGTGGCGCGCATCGATGAGATGGACCATGCCGTCCGCATCGCCCGCGCCTTCCCATGCCGATTTCACCATGGCGCGGTCCAGCCTGCGCCTGGGCGCGAAGATGCCGGGCGTATCGACCAGCACCACCTGCGATTGTCCGCGCATCATCACGCCGCGAATGGGGAAGCGCGTCGTCTGCACCTTGTGCGTGACGATCGACACCTTCGTGCCGACCAGCCGGTTGACCAGCGTGGACTTGCCTGCGTTCGGCGCGCCGATGATGGCGACGAAACCCGCGCGTGTGGCGGTCATAGGTTGGCTCCCGGAATTGTGGCCAGCATCGCCCGCGCGGCCTCGCGCTCGGCGTGCTGTTTGGAGGGGCCGGTAGCGGAAACGGGCTCATGCCCATCGACCAGCACGGTGATGGTGAAGACCGGCGCATGATCGGGGCCGCTGCGGTCGACATGGCGATAGGCGGGCATGGGAAGGCCCTGGCCCTGCGCCCATTCCTGCAGCGCCGACTTGGGATCGCGCGGCGCGTCCGCGTTGGCCTTGATGAGCCCGCCCCAATGCTTCAGCACGAACTTCGCCGCCCTGGCGAGTCCGCCATCCAGATAGACCGCGCCCAGCACAGCCTCCGCGGCGTTGGCCAGCAGGGAGGCTTTCGTCGCGCCGCCGTTGGCGCGTTCGGACTTGTCGACGATCAGGAACGCGCCGAGGCCGATTTCCGCCCCGACCACGGCGCACGCCTTACGGCTGACGATGGCGTTGAGACGCGGGGCAAGCTCGCCCTCGCGGGCCGTGGGAAAACGCAGCATCAGGGCTTCGACGATGACGAGACCGAGCACGCGGTCGCCAAGGAATTCGAGGCGCTCATTGCTCCATTCGGCGGACTTGCCGTGCGCCGCGCTGCGATGGGTCATCGCGCGGTCGAGCAGTTTCTCGTCCTTGAAGCGATAGGCGATCGCCTCCTCGCAGGCCGCACGCTGTTCGGCGGTGAGCGCGGGAACGGCGTCGACGCGGGCGCGGTTCTTGCGGCGCTTGCCGGTGTGGCTGGAGTTCGGGCGCGTCATGTCTGCGCCGTGGGAAGCGCTTCGATGATCACCTGCGCCTGCGCATAGGGGTATTCATCGGTGATGGTGAGATGGACGAAGCACGTCATCCCCGGCGGCGTCAGTTTCGCGAGACGTTCGGCGGCCCCGCCCGTCAGCGCAAACGTAGGCTTGCCCGTGGGCAGGTTGACGACGCCCATGTGCTGCCAGTGGACCCCGCGACGCGGGACGCCCGTGCCCAGCGCCTTGGCGCAGGCTTCCTTGGCGGCGAAGCGCTTGGCGTAGGTCGGCGCACGCTGGCGGCGGCGGTCGGCTGTGCGGCGCTCGACCTCGGTGAAGACGCGGTTGGTGAAGCGGTCGCCGAACTCCGCGAGCGATTTCTCGATCCGTCGGATGTCGCACATGTCCTGGCCGATGCCGATGATCATGTAGCCCCCTGTGCCAGGAACCGGCCTACAGCGCGCGACGGGTATTGTTGAGACAGACCCCCACCTGTCCGCCCCCTAAACGGGGCGGGACCCTGTTGAGCCACCGCTCTCCAATGCCGGGTAAGCTGGCGCTGCGTGGTTCCGCCCCGTTTAGGGGGCGGACAGGTGGGGGTCTCTATCTGCATGCGAGCTCTCACCGTCGCGCCTCGTCGATTTCGTGGCGCATGCGCTTCACGGCGGTCTCGAGGCCGACGAACAGCGCTTCGCCCATGATGAAGTGGCCGATATTGAGTTCGCGCACTTCCGGGATGGCGGCGACGGGGCGGACGGTGTCGTAGGTGAGGCCGTGGCCGGCATGGATATCGATGCCGCGCTCCGCGCCATGCGCGGCGGCTTCGCGCAGGCGGTTCAGTTCCTCGTCGGCGGCAGCTTTCTCACCCGCAAACACCAGTTCGACATACTTGCCCGTGTGCAGTTCCACCACTGGCGCGCCGATGGCTTCGGCGACGGCCACCTGGACGATGCTGGGCTCGATGAACAGGGAGACGCGGATGCCGGCGTCGCGCAGGCGTGTGACGAAGGGCGCGACCTGGTTGTGCAGGCGCGCAACGTCGAGCCCGCCTTCGGTGGTGCGCTCCTCGCGGCGTTCGGGCACGAGACAGGCGGCGTGCGGCTTGTAGTCGAGCGCGATGGCGAGCATTTCGTCCGTCGTCGCCATTTCGAGGTTGATCGGCAGGTTCATCGCGCCGCGCACGGCGGCGAGGTCCGTATCGCGAATGTGGCGGCGATCCTCGCGCAGGTGGATGGTGATGCCGTCCGCGCCGGCGGCGTGGGCGATGGCGGCGGCCTTGGCCGGATCGGGATGGGCGCCGCCGCGCGCGTTGCGGATGGTCGCAACGTGGTCGATGTTCACACCAAGCCGGGCGCGCGTGAGCGTCATTTCAGGCCCCGGCTGCCGGGTTTCACAGCCGGCAGGGCGGCGAGTTCGGGCGGAAGGTCGTTGGCGTCGTAGTCGGGGAAATCCACCGCCGCGAGCGAGACGAGCTTGAGGCCGCCGACATCCGCCTTGCCGTTCGAGCGATCCACGACGCAGGCCGCGCCGATGACATTGGCGCCCGCCGCCTTCAGCGCTTCCTGCGTCTCGCGCATGGAGATGCCGGTGGTGACGATGTCTTCCACGATGATCACGCGATCCTCGGGCGCGACGGTGAAGCCACGGCGCAGGCTCATCACGCCGCCCTCGCGCTCGGTGTAGAGCGAGCGGCAGTTGAGAGCGCGAGCCGTTTCATAGCCGGGGATCAGACCGCCGACGGCCGGGCCGACCACGACGTCGATCTTGCCGAACTCGGCTTCCAGCTTGCGCGCAAGCGCGCCGCACAGCCGCTCGGTCGTCTTCGGATGCGAGAAGACCAACGCCTTCTGCAGGAAGACCGGGCTGCGCCGGCCGGAGGACAGGATGAAATGCCCTTCCAGCAGGGCGCCAACTTTGCGGAATTCGTCGAGGACATCTTGGGTGTTCATGGCGTCGCTGTAGCGGTTTTGAAGGCTTGGCTCAATCGCCTCCCGGCTGCACAGCGCAGGGAACGGGCGTCGTTCTGACGGTCAGGAGCGCCGTTGGACCGGAATTCTCGTCAGCGCGACAAGCTCGGACCGCAGGTCTTCCGGCGCCGAGCTGAACTTTACATGACGCATATGCTTTCCGCTTCCCTCCAGCTTGAAAGCTGTCTTGCCAAGATGGGCAGGGTCGTGAACGAACAGCTTGACGAAGCGTTCGCCCGGCTGAAGACCGAGCGCGACACGATCCGGGGAGCCGATGCTGTAAAGCGCGTTTCCGATTTTCGTGCCGCCGTAAATCCTTTCCTCAACCTGCGGAAACTCCGAAAGAATCAGCCTGCGCAGCCAGGACGCCACATCCCGCATGGCCGGCGGATAGGGCGCGATCAGCGCTTCAAACGATTGCGGCGGTGATGCGTACATCAGCCCTCACCCCTTCACCCTCTCCGCCGAGTCCACCACCGCGAGCGCGCGGAGGGCGGCGACGATCTGGGTGAGGCGCTTGTTGTCTTCGACCTCGACGTCGAACTCGAAGTCGAAGAAATCGGGCGTGCGCTTGAGCGTCTTCACGTTGATGATGTTGCCTTGCGCGTCCGACACGGTCTTCGCCAGCAGCGCGAGCGCGCCGCGGCGGTTGGCGGTGGTGACGTGGATGCGACCGACGGCCAGCGCGTCGCTGTCGCCCTTGGGACGCCAGCGCAGGTCGAGCCAGCGGTCCGATTGCGTTTCGTATTCGGCGAGGCGCGCGCAATCGATGACGTGAACCTCGATGCCCTTCTCGGGGATCAGCACGCCCACGATGCGGTCGCCCGGCAGGGGCGAGCAGCATTCGGCGAGGTGCATGGTGACGCCCGCCGTCATCTCGCCGCCCGCGACGAGGCTGGGCGCTTCGCCATCCTGCGGGGTCATGGCGTGGCGGCCCGGATCGTCGAGACCGGGGAACGCCTTCTCCAGCATTTCCGCCGTCGAGATGCGGCCACGGCCGATGGCTTCGGCCAGCGCGTCGATCTTGTCGAAGCCGGTGCGCTCGGTCATCTCGGCCTGATCGACCTCGACCGGATCGAGGCCGATGCGGCGCAGCGCGTGTTCGATCAGGCGATGGCCGATGGCGATGAACTCGCCGCGCTCAGCCGTGCGCGTGAGGCGGCGGATGGCGGAGCGGGCGCGGCCTGTGACCGCGAGGCTTTCCCAATGCGGCTGGGTCGCCGGGCGAGCGCCGCGCAGGACTTCGACGGTGTCGCCATTTTCCAGCACGGTGCGCAGCGGGCGGTCCTGGCCGTTGATGCGCGCGCCGATCGTGGTGTCGCCGATCTCGGTGTGGACGGCATAAGCGAAATCGAGCGGCGTCGCGCCAGCCGGGAGACGCACGAGCTGGCCCTTCGGCGTGAAAACGAAGACGCTGTCGCGATACATCTGCAGCTTGGCGTGTTCGAGGAATTCCTCGGGGCTGCCGCCATGCTTCAGCATGTCCGCGAATTCGGTGAGTTCGGCTTCGGCATCGAGTCCGGCCTCGCGCGCGGCTTCGGCGTCGAAGCCGTATTGCGAGTCCTTGTACTTCCAGTGGGCAGCCACGCCGCGCTCGGCCACGGCCTCCATGTCCTTCGTGCGGATCTGCAGTTCGACGCGGCGATTGCCGGGGCCGAGGAAGGTGGTGTGCAGCGAGCGGTATCCGTTGGGCTTGGGAACGGAGATATAGTCCTTGAACTTCTCCGACAGCGCAGCCCATTGCTGGTGGGCCGCGCCGAGCGCGCGATAGCACTCGTCGCTCGACCCCACGATGAGGCGGAAGGCGAACACGTCGCCAAGGTCCTTGAACGAGATCGACTTGGTTTCGAGCTTGCGCCAGATCGAATAGGGCCGCTTCATCCGGCCCACGAGTTCGCCGCGCACGCCGCGCGTGAGCATCACGGTGTCGATATCGGAACGTATGCGGTCGAGGACGGACGTGTCGTCGGAGACGAGTTCTTCAAGGCGCTTGGTGATGGCGGAATAAGCCACCGGGTTCACCTGCCTGAAGGCGAGGTCTTCCAGTTCGCCCGCGAAGATGGAGAGGCCGACGCGGCGTGCGAGCGGGGCGTAGATGTCCAGCGTCTCACGCGAGACGCGCAGGCGCGACTCCTCCGTCGGCATGAACTCGATCGTGCGCATGTTGTGCAGACGGTCGGCCAGCTTCACGAGCAGGACGCGAATGTCGCGCGTGGTGGCGAGGATGAATTTCTGGAAGTTCTCCGCCTGGATCAGGGCGCGCGGGCTGTTGCTGCCGGTGACCTTGGGCAGCTTGGTGACGCCATCGACAAGATCGGCCACTTCCTTGCCGAACAGGTCGCGGATGTCGTCGGTCGAGACTTCGGTGTCCTCCACCACGTCATGCAGGAGACCCGCGATGATGGTGGACTGGTCGAGCTTGAGATCGGTGAGCAGGCCGGCGACCGAGACGGGATGCGCGAAATACGGGTCGCCCGAATGGCGCAGCTGCTGGCCGTGCTTCATCACGGCGTAGACATACGCCTTGTTGAGTTCGTCCTCGTTCGCGTCGGGCTGGTATTCCTTTACCCGGTCGACGAGTTCGTTCTGACGCAGGAATTTGCGGCCGCGCGGCTTTGCAGCAGCTTGCTGGGCGGCGGCAGGCGTGCTGGCCGGTTCAGGCTTCTTGAAGGGGGCGACGTTACCCGTTTGCCCCATGAGGTGCGCCTCTTAGAAACGCTCTTCGCGCGCCGACTCCAGCTCGACCTGGTAAGCCCTGAGGACCTCTTCCTCGGAGGAGGCGGGAGCGGCGGCCAGCGCGCGCTTGTCCGCTTCCTTCTCGGCTTCCTCGCCGGGGCGGACTTCCTGAAGGTCGGCGACCAGACTGTCGCGGATGGTTTCGAGATCGACCGTCTCGCCGGCGATTTCGCGCAGCGCGATCACCGGGTCCTTGTCATTGTCCCGGTCGAGCGTGATCGGGGCGCCCTGGCGGATGACACGCGCGCGATGCGCCGCAAGGAGCACCAGTTGGAAGCGGTTCGGAACCTTTTCCACGCAGTCTTCAACCGTCACGCGGGCCATGCGTCTCTCCTTTGGGAACCGCCCTCCCTACAGGAAAGGGTTCGCTCGTGCAACATAGGCTTTCATGGGCGTTTTGGCCAGTATTTTCGGGGATTTCCGCGCTTTCGGCCCGCCCGCAGGGGCCGGTGGCGACGTCGGCCCGGCGCGGACGCGGGGATCTGGGTGCGGATGCGCGAACCGGCTTTGCCGCAGCGATCTTTCAGATAAGCTGCGAGTCATGGACCCGATCGAGCGCGATCTTGCGACACGAAAAGACGAGCTGAAGAAGCTCGCCATCAACCTGCAGCGCCTTGAAGAGGCGCCTGCAAGACGCGGCACCGTGGCTTATCGCGAGAAGAATCGCGAGCTCGCGGCCATCCGCCAGCGCATCGAAGTCGTGAAGTTCGGTATTGGCGAGCTGGAAGAGATCATCGCCGAGCACAAGCGCCATCTGCGCGACCGCGAGCAGAATATCCGCCCTGCCCGGCCCGACATTTCGCTGCGCCGGGCGCTGGGCGACCGGGAGCGCAAGCGGATCGCCGCCGATTATCGCCGCAAGATACTGGCGCAGATGCGCGTCTACGGGCCGGAGTTCGACCCGCAGAACCTCAAAGTCTATGTCGAGCGCGTGACCGACCTGCAGGGCCACCCGATCTGCGGCTATTCCATCGGACCGCCGGAATACGAGTGAGGCGCCACCCGCCCGCCCCAGAGCCGGGACCCACTGGACCGGGAGAGCGGAAATCGGTAAGGGCTGCGTCGCCTTCGCGGGTATAGCTCAATGGTAGAGCAGCAGCCTTCCAAGCTGAATACGAGGGTTCGATTCCCTCTACCCGCTCCAGACTTTCCCAAATCCAGCCCAAGTAACGCTAAGGGAAGGCGCCGCTAGAGCAGGCGATTTCCCAGCATTGGCGGCCATCTCCTTTCGCCGGCGCCGGCCAGCACTCAGTCTTTCTTAGGGATAATAAGGTACTGATTGCCGCAGGGAGACGCGCAGCACTCGCTCGGCGCCGTTTTCCGCCCTCACGGGCGGCAAGCGGCGACAGATGGCGAGGCGGGCGCGTACTGCGCTGGCAAAAGGCCGGCGCGGGGAATGAGAGGCAGGACTAACCATGTCGCCGACGACGATGACGAATATCGACCCGATTTTTCTCGAAGCCATCGAGAACCTGCCCGACGGCATTTCCATTTTCGACGCCAACGGCGTGCCCGTGCTGCACAACCGGATGTCGGAGCAGCGCTTCCCTCACCTCTACGAAGCGTTTGCCAACGGCGCGAAACACTATCGCGAGGCGATGGAGTATTCGATCCGCCGGTCGCGCCCGGATTTCAACGACGCGGAAGTCGCCGAGCATGTCGAGCATTTCAATCACCTGACGGATTCGGGCGAAACCTACGAGACCAAGACCAACGACAACCGCATCGTGCAGATCACCTATCGCCCCATGGCGGACGGCCGGAAGGTCGCCATCTCGGTGGACGTGACGGAGTTGCGCCAGCGCGAGCGCGAATTGAAACGCGCGCAGGCGGCGGCTATCGCAGCCTCGAACGCGAAGTCGGCGTTCCTCGCCAATATGAGCCATGAGATCCGCACGCCGCTGAATGGCATTCTCGGCATGGCGCAGGTGCTGGAGATGGGCGGGCTCTCGGACGAACAGCGCGACCAGGTTCAGACCATCCTCGATTCCGGCCGCAACCTGATGGCGCTGCTGAACGATGTGCTCGACCTGTCGAAGATCGAGGCGGGCAAGATCTCCATCGTGAAGGCGGACACTGACCTCACGCACACGCTGCGCCGCCTGCATCGCCTGTGGAAGCCCAAGGCCGAGGAAGCGGGGCTGGAATTCTATCTCTCGCTCGACGCAGACCTGCCGCAGGTGCTGAATTTCGACGCCGTGCGCGTGCGCCAGTGCGTTTCCAACCTCATCTCGAACGCCATCAAGTTCACCAAGCAGGGCCGCGTCGAGGTGTTCGTCACCGCGCGCCGCATGGGGAATGGCGAGTATGTCGTGAAGGTGCGCGTGTCGGATACCGGCATCGGCATGGACGAAAAGACGATGAGCCGCCTGTTCACCCCGTTCACGCAGGCGGACGATTCGACGTCGCGCAAGTATGGCGGCACCGGCCTTGGCCTGTCGATCACCCGCAAGCTGGCTGAACTGATGGGCGGGGAAGCCAGCGTGCGATCCGAGGTGGGCCGCGGGTCGGAGTTCACCTTCAGCTTCGGCGCCGGCGAGGCCGCTCCGCAGCATCGCGTTGTGAGTGAGGGCGCCTCGCTCAGCGAGGACGAAGCCCGCGCGACGCTCAAGAACCAGAACCTGCGCCTGTTGCTGGTCGACGATCATCCGATCAACCGTCAGGTCGCCTCGCTCTTCCTGCGCCCGTTCAACATGCGCATCGTCGAAGCGACCAACGGCAAGGAAGCGCTCGAAGCCCTGCGCCGCGAGACGTTCGATGTCGTGTGCCTCGACGTGCACATGCCGGTGATGGACGGCACGCAGACGATCGCCGCGATCCGTGCGTCCGAGGAGCCGTGGGCCAACATTCCCGTCATCGCCCTCACCGCCGATGCGATGACGGGCGACAAGGAACGCTATCTCGGCATGGGCTTGGACGGCTATCTGTCCAAGCCGATCGCCGAGCGCGACCTGGTGACCGAAATCACCCGCGTCCGCAGCCTGACGCCGGAAATGCTGGCTGAAATCCGGCAGGCCAAGATGGCGCCCGGCGAAAGCCAGGCAGCCTGAGGGCTGCACTTTCCCGCGTTCGTTACCGTTCGCACTGGAAAAATCGCTGGCGCTTTCCGCCCCGGTAAGGTGATCTCCCACCCAAGCCGCCCCAGTGCGGTGAATGAGTGCGGCCTGCCCATGCAGGTCAAAGGGAGAGACGTCATGAAACTGGTTTCACTGCTGGCCGGCGCTGCGATGGCGGTCGGCCTTGCCGGCGCTGCATCGGCCCAGACGCCCTGGCCCAAGGCCGAGTATGTCGCCATTCCGATGGAGATCACCGTCGACAAGCCGGTCGCCGACGTGTGGGCCAAGGTTGGCGGCTGGTGCGATATCTCGAAGTGGATCGCGCCCGGCCGCGAGGTGCCGTGCGAAGTCACCTCAAGCCATAACGACGTCGGCTCCGTTCGCGTCATCGCCGGCGCGGTGACCGAGGTGATGGTGTCCAAGACGCAGTATGGCTATGGCTATGCCCAGCCCGCGCTCGAGGGCAAGTGGTACAACACGTATCACGGCTTCGTCGAAGCCACGCCGATCAACGCGACCTCGACGAAAATCCTCTACACGCTGATGCTCGACGTCGGTAACCTCGCGACCGAGGAAGAGAAGACCAAGTCGGTCGATGGCTACAGGACGCGCTTCAACGCGGCGCTGGCCAACATGAAGAAGCTGGCCGAAGGCTGATCTGCTCTCACGGCTACGAAAATACGCGGCTCGCCGGTTCAACCCGGCGGGCCGTTTTCTATGGCTTTGACGGCGCCGCCGGCAGTGTCGCATCCGGCGCGGGCGGCGGCTCGGTCGGATTCTCGAAGATGCGGCGCAGGACGCCGGGGGTGAAAGCGGCGACGGGGTTCAGCGTGACGCGCGCGCGCGCGAAGGTTCCGCGCACCGAATAGGTCGGCGCGAACATGCCCTCGCCCTGGCGCGAGACGAACAGGTCGCCGATCACCGGCAAGCCGCCCAGCAGCGAGTTCACGCCGAACGATGGCACCAGCACGCCATCGAGCGACAGTTCGCCCGTATCAGGCGATATCCAGCCGCGCGCCGTGATGCCCATGGCTGGGCCGGACGCACGCATACCCGGCGCATCGATGCGGCCATCGACGATCCGCACGGGGGCATGAACCTCCGTGAACAGCACCCCGTCACCCGACAGCACGTCTGCAAGGCCCTGCAGCGAGGCGAGCGAGAATATCTGCGCCAGCAACGGCGCATCCTTGAGGCGCACGTCCGTCATCGTGATGACGGCGTCGCCATCGGAGCCGACGAATGTGCCGTCGAGCGCGAGCTTGCCGCCGATCAGATAGTCGGCCTTGAGCAGGACGCGCGCGGCAAAGCCGGCGTCGTCGGCGCGCAGCGAGATGTTGCGCTTCTCTCCAGCGGAGTTGATGGCGACATTGATGTATTTGTCGCGCGCGATCTGACCGGAGATCGACCCGCTGCGCGGCCCGTCGCCATCGATGCTGAGCGCGATGCGAGCGTTCGAGATGTCGGTGTCCGGGCGCACGCGCAGCTTGTCGGCGTTGAGCTGCAATTCATGCAGCGGCCCCGGATCGCCCGGCCCACCGGCGGGATCAGGCGCGGATGCGCCGCCGGAGATGTCCAGCATCTGGTCCATCCACGGGCTGGCGTCGAAGAACGGCCCCGACAGCGCCGCGCGATAGCCGCCGTCGGCGCGGCGCGTAACGCGGCCGCGCACATCGAGCGTGCCGCGCGAGAACAGCCGCTCGATATCGACGCCCTGCACCGCCCCGCTATTGTCCATCTGCGCCTCGGCGATCAGTTCGAGGCCGTCAGCGCGAATGTCGCCCGCGAGGATCGCGCTGTTCGCGCCCTTGCCATACCGGAACGTTCCCTTGGCCGGAGCGTCGAACGGCTTGCGCCAGCCGAACTCCGCGATCTCGACCTGCGCGCGTTCGAGATCGACCGTCGCCGTCACGAGATCGAAGTTGCGCCCGCCGGGGCCGGACGCCGTCAACTCGACCTGCGCCTCGCCCTGCATGAAGTTGCGCGCGGCGATGCCGAATGCGTTCAACAGATCGGGATTGGCGCGGGCGCGGGCGACAAGCTCCGCACGGCCTTCGTTTCCGCCAACGGACTCGCGCCATTCGAACTGGACCGGCGCCGGCCCGAAACGGCCCTGCCCTTCCATGTGCATGCTGTCTTGCGTCAGCTCGAAGCTGACCGCGCCATCGGCAAGTCCGAAATCGCCCGCGACGTCCGGGACGACGACATTGCTGAAGCCGCCCTTGATGCTGAACCTGATGTCCTTCTCGGTGAGCGTGGAGATCATCGGATAGCTGACCTGCACAGCCACGCCGCCGTGGCCGGATATCTGCGCGATCTGCAGATTGTAGCGCTCCGCAATGTCGAGCTTGCTGTCGTCGACAATGCGCAGGAGATCCATCAGCGGGCCGCGACCGAGCACGCTGATCTCCGCCATCGCGCCGCCGGGCGAGAACTGCGGCAGAACGATCTTCGCCTGCTCGATTTCCCAGACCTGCAGCATGCCGCCCGTGACGTCGAGCACGATGCTGTTGCCCTTGAGGTGACCCGCGCCGGAGACATTCGTGGCGGCGGGCCAGTCGGGCAGGAATTTCACCGTGGCCTTCTCGACGTCGAAGGTCAGCGAGAGATTTTCGTCCGGCAGGAAACCCTTCGACGTCGCGCCGGGCGGCCAGTCGATCTCGACGACAGCATTGCTGATGACGGCGTCGGGAATGCTGTTCTTCACCCAGTCGCGCGAGAAGGCGTCAGTTACCGTGGGCCAGAATGCGATGACCTGTTGCGGCGTGAACGTGCCCTTTGTTGCGGCCTTCACCTTCACGCCCACGCCAAGCTTGTCGCCCTCGCCGTCGAACCAGACCTCGCCCGAACCGGAGGCGGACATCGCGCCATTGCCGGCCTCGATGCTGCTGATGGTCACGCGGCGCAGGTCGTTCGATAGCTGCCCGGCGATCGCCGCACCTTTCAACTGCATCGGCGCCTCGAAGAACGGCGTCAGATTCAGCATGAACGCATCGCTTGCTATGGCGAAGTCGGTCGGCAGCGTCGTGTCGCCCGCCATGATCGCGCGAGCATCGAGCGAGCCGGCGAAAGCGCCGGAGATGCGGTCGCTGTCGATGTTCAGCGATTCAAGCGTGATGAACTTGGTGGCCGGATCGTAGACGGCGGAGAATGACAGGTCGCGCACCGCGACGCTTTCCTCGCCCAGCTTGAACGACCCCGCGATGCCATCGAGGGCCAGCTTCGTGTTGAGCAGCCCGCTGGTCTCGCCGGCGGTGACGGCGAAGGTGGCGCTGGCTGAGCCCGACGTCGTGAACGCATCGCCCGAATAGCCGAACATCCGCGCGATCGACATGGGATCGACGCCTTCGAGCGTGAGATTGCCGAAGGCGTTGGACACCTCGCCATCGGACTTCAGCTCGATCCGCACCTTGTTGGGCTCGCCCTCGCGCGCGCCAGCGAGGCGCACGTCGAGTTCCAGCGAGACGCCGTCGCGCGTCGCCTTCCACATGCCATCGACCGGATCGGCCCCCCAGGTCGTGTTCGTCTTCCGGTCGATCACGTCGAGATGGAAGCCGGCAAGCTCGACCTGCTCGAACGAACCGGCCGCGACCAGCGCGCGGATCGGCGTCGCCAGCGTCCCCCAGTCCAGATCGCGCACGGGGTCGAACGGCTGGTCGCTTGGGTCGGGCTCTTTCGCGATCTCGATGTCGGCGAGCGTCCAGACGCCGTCGGGGCTGCGGACGACCGTCGCGTGTCCATCTTCGAGACGAAGCTGGCGCGGCTTAACCTGGAAGGCGAACAGCGCAACGGTATCGAGCGCGATCATCGCCCGCTCGGCGCGGAAGGCCGGCTTGTTGTCGGCCCCCATCGCCGTGAAGCCCCTTGCGACGGCCTCGACCCGGCCCCGGTCGCGCACCCATTCGAGGCCCAGCTTCTCGATCTTCACGGGCTTTCCGCCCCGCGCTTCGGCGAGGGATTGTTCCACTTGCGGTCGGATGAAGTCCAGGTCGATCGGCCCCTGCGACAGGCGCCACGCGACGAAGCCGGCGCCCGCCAGAATCAGGAAGGTGATGAAAGCCAGGATTTCGAGGACCAGGATCTTGGCCGAAACCTTCACGGGTTCGCCCCCGGACGCTGCGGCAGCGTCAGGCGCGCGGCGATCACGCGCCGCTTCACGGGGAGGCGTGGACGGCGATAAGAGTCCATGACCCCAGACACCACAAAAACACGGATAGATTGTGTCACAACCACTCGTCGCCGGCGACCCGGCTCCCACATTTCGACTGCCCGCCACCCCCAGGGGCGAGGCCGGCCTCAAGGACTACGCCGGCAAGTCCCTGATCCTGTTCTTCTATCCGAAGGATGATACCGACGCCTGTACGCGGGAAGCCATAGCTTTCAGCGACATGCAATCGCGTTTCCGGCGCGGCGGCGGCGACCTTCTGGGCATCTCCCGCGACAGCATGACCGCCCACAAGGCATTCGCCGCCAAACACGGGCTGAAGGTCAGGCTTGGGTCCGACGAGGACGGAAAGGTGTGCGAGGCGTTCGGCGTCTGGCAGGAGAAACAGCTCTACGGGAATCGTTTCATGGGCATCGTCCGCTCCACCTTCCTGATCGGTCCCGACGGGCTGATTCAGCAGGTGTGGCGAAACGTCCGCGTGGCGGGTCATGCAGATGCCGTTCTGCTGGCGATGGCGTCGTTTCGCTAACCACATCATTGCCATTTTCGGCGGGTTTACGAGTGCTTAATCGCGCTCGCCGAAGCTGGCGAAAAAGCTGACCTTAGGGGTTCGCTTGCGCGAAATTCTGAGTTATCCCTGTGACCGCCGGGCAACATCCAGCGGGGCATCGCGGGGCTTGGCGCGTAGAGAAATTGATCGGGCAGTATAAATGGCGGTCAAGCAATTGAGGGCTAAGACAAAAGCCTTCTTCGAAAAGGCCTTTCCTGAAAGGCAAATCTATCACCGCAGCGGCGGGTCCGTGCGGTACGTCTCCATCTCACCGTGGCGCCAGGCGATGATCGCCGGCGCCGCGACTCTCGTCGTCGGCTGGTGTCTTTTCGCGACGGTCGCCGTGCTCCTGCGCGGTCCGGGAATGGACACGGCTCTCGGTTCTTCTGACAAACAGGCCACTCGCCTCGAGCGTGAGCTTCGCCAGGCGCGCGCCGCCGAACAGACCGCGCTCCACCTGCTCGAGACGCGCACCACCGACTTCAACAGCGCCATCGTCGAGGCCAAGAGCCGCCACGAGACGCTGAAGAAGCTGCTGGCCAGCCTTCAGGGCGGCGACACGGCATCGGCCATCGTGCTCAACGGTTCGAACGCCACCATGCTGATCGACTCCACGATCGAGGAAGGCGACCCCCGCCAGAGCCGCCCGGACTGGTCGGCCGGGGATGACCGTGACGGCGTCTTTCGCGCGCCCACCGACAGACTGATCGGCGAACAGGCGCTGCTGCTCGATTCCTTCGAGGAAGAGGCCGTCCTGCGCTCCGAGACGGCCCGTGGCGTTATTCGCCTGACAGGCGTGCCCGCGTCCCGCGTGCTGGAACAGTCAGGGGTCGGCGGCCCGCTGGTCCCGATCAGCTTCGCCGCCAACGGCAAGGTGCTGAACCAGATCAGCGACCCGTTCGAACGCCGCATCTACGAGGTGGAAGCCCGCCTCCATGAGGCGCAGCTTTACGAGAAAGCCCTCAGATCCATCCCGCTCGGCATCCCCGTCCAGGCCCCTTACCGCGAAACTTCGGGCTTCGGTTACCGGAACGATCCGTTCGGCCGGGGCAACGCATTCCATGAAGGCACCGATCTTGCAGCTTTCACGGGCGCGCCGCTTATCGCGTCGGCGCCGGGGAAAATCATCTACGCAGGGGTCAAGGGCGGTTACGGACGAGCGGTCGAAATCGACCATGGCGGAGGCTTCCGCACGCTGTACGGGCATATGAACTCGATCAGCGTGAAGGTTGGCGACACTATCGCCCTCGGTCAGAAAGTTGGCACCATGGGGTCAACTGGAAGAAGTACGGGACCGCACCTCCACTACGAGATATACTTCCGCGGTAAATCGTACGATCCGATCAAGTTTTTGAGGGCTGGCAAGCATGTTCACTAGGGGCAAATCACCAGAGCCGACGCCGCAGCCACTGGCTCCCAAGCCCGTACTGCCGGATCCCACGGTCAAACGCGCGCCGCTGGCCGCCCGCTCGGGCCCGTCGATCATTTCCGCCGACGTGAAGATGACCGGCACGATCGTCAGCACCGGCGAGATCGATATCAACGGCCAGATCGAGGGCGATGTGCGCGCCTCCGCCCTGACGGTTGGCGAGACCGGCGCGGTCAAAGGCGAAGTCATCGCCGAGTCCGTGGTCATTCGCGGCACGGTCGAGGGACGCATCCGCGGCCGCAAGGTGCAGCTCTGCACCGGCGCCAAGGTTCGCGGCGACATCTTCCACGCCTCGCTGGCCATCGAGCCGAACGCCATTTTCGAAGGCGCGGTGAAACACGCCCAGGACCCGATGGCCGACCAGACGCCGTCCGGCTCGTAAGCCTCACACTGATCCAGACATCTCATGGGCCGCCCTTCGGGGCGGCCCATTTCGTTTGTGCTTATGCCGGGAGGCCGGTGAGCACGGCCTCGTCCTTCGACAAGCTCAGGATGAGGCCTATCGGAAGTCACGAGCCCCAAGCGCCTCATCCTGAGCCTGTCGAAGGACGAGGCGCGTCTCTCGGCCATGCATCCCCCAAAAGCAGAACGCCCAGCCTTTCGGCCGGGCGTTCCAATCTTTGGGTCAGTGAAACCGCAGAGTCGTTAGATCGACTCTTTGAGTTCCTTGGCGGCGCGGAAGGCGACCTTCTTGGAAGCCTTGATCTGCACCGGCTCGCCCGTCGCCGGGTTGCGGCCCATGCGGGCGGCGCGCTTGCGGACGACGAGAACGCCGAGACCCACGAGACGGATACGGTCGCCCTTCTTCAGGTGCTTGGTGAGCAGGCCGACGAGGTCAGCCAGCATGGCTTCGGCTTGCTTCTTCGGAATCTCGTGGCTCTCGGCCAGAGTGGCGGCGAGCTGCTTGGTGCTGACGGTCGTTTGTTTGACGGCAGCTTTTTTGGCGGCGGCTTTGGCGGTGGCCATGTCTTTTCGACTCCCTTGGGAAAATCCGCCCTCTGAATACACGGATTTTGGAGCCCCCAAAGCGAAAAAGGGGCGTTTTACAAGGGAAAGCCCGGCTTTTCACAACTAAAAGGCCCGAAAACCCCCGATTTTACGGCTCCGGGGAGGTTCCACGGCTCCCGGAGGCCCGATTTTTCAGGGAATCAGGACAGCTGAGTCGCGCCCGCGCAGCAGGCCGAAGCGGCTTGTCGCCATCGCCAGCAGCGCCGCGCTGAAGAGCAGATAGATCGGCTCGATCGTATAACGCATGCGCGCCTGCTCGCCGCCATTGAGGAAGTGCGAGGCCAGCGTGAAATAGGCGACAACGCCAAGCAGCGAGAGATACAAGGGCGGGTTGGCGCGGATGCATTTCACGCCGGCCCAGATCAGCAGCAGATACCACAGCGTCATGGCGGCGCGGCTGACCTGACCGAAGCTGGCGGTGAGGCGTTCCGCCGGACCGAAGATCGCATCCCAGCCAAGCGGGTCCGCATTGTAGTTGGACGGCGGCAGCTGGTGCGTTCCCATCAGGACGCCGATACGCGAAGCGGTCCAGCCGATCGGGTCTTTGAGGATCACGTCCTTCATCAGGCCGAGGCAATGCTCGCTGACGGCGATCATGCCGGGGTGGTTCATGTTCGGCGCGCCGGGCCGCTTCCACGTCTGCGTCAGCAGCGGATGATCGGCGGGCGAGCCCGGATGCGTCGCGACGGCATTGCGGTGAGCCGTCTCGAAATCGCAGAGGGCCAGTTCGCCGGTCTGCCCGCCGGGAACGGTCTGGGCGATGTTGAGGCCGATCCATGTGGAGGCGGACGGCACGCCATGAATGGCCATGTTCTTGATTGTCGGCAAAGCCGCGACGAACACCGCCAGCGTCGCCAGCGCGATGACGGGACGCGCCGCCCGCGCGAGCGTGAAGCCCCTGCTCCACCACAGCAGCGCCGCGCCGGCGAGTGCGACAAGGGCGGGGTGGAAGATCGCCCAGGTCAGCGCGAGCGCCGTCAGCACGCCCAACGCCCCGGCCACGGGCCAGAGCGGACCATCGCGCTTCACCTGCATCAGCAGCCACACCAGCAGCGTGACCAGGAAGAACGTGAAATGCGGGTAGAACACGTATGTCTCGAAATAGAGGATGTTCGGCGACAGGATCGAGATGCAGGTGAATACCGTCGCCGCCAGCGGCGAGAATCCGAACCGGCGCAGGATGTCGAGGAACAGCAACCCCGCTCCGGCCGTCATCAGCAGGTTGAGACCGTAAAGCGCGCTGGTCGCCGCATCGCCGTCCGGCCCCGTGAACGCCACGACAATCGCAAGGATGCCGTTCCAGAGCGGCGGCTGGGTGTGCAGGTTCCAGAGCGCGCCGAAGGGATCGGCGGCGAGGATGCGGAGATCGACGTGCTGCCAGTGGTCGATCACAATGGCCGGGTCAGGCGTCAGGCCCAGGGCGTGCGTCGCCAGGCGGGACAGGATCAGAACCGTCAGGACGGCAAGCTGCGGCATGTATCTGGGAGCGAGCATCGCCGGACCATCCCCGAGCGTCCAAGGAGTCATTCACTAGCCAAATTGCGTTAAGGATGTGCTCAGTCGCGCAGCCTCAGGGCCGGTTTCCTGTGCGACCAGCGCGTCCAGTAAGGCGTTTCCACGCGCGTGGCGTAGTTTTCATCGAGCCAGTCCGAATAGAGCAGCCGCAGCCGCGAGCCCGTATTGGCCTCCACGAACAGCCGGGGCGACAACACATGGTCCGCGTCCGCAAACAGCGCCGCAGGCTCGGGATAGGTCCTGGCATCGATCGTGCGGCCATCGTGGAAGGTGATCCAGAAGCCGTCCGCCGGGCGCGTCTGCGTGAGGAAGGCCAGCGGGCTGGCGAAGTCGAGATCGACCACCGTCTCGCCCGGCTGCATCACCGGTTGAAGCTCGTCCATCGCTGTCTCGAGCGTCGCGATGTATTCGGCTGAACGGAGAAACTGGCGCCGCCCGAACAGCGCCATGCCGCGAAACGCCTGCAGCCTCGCATCGAGATCGTCGGCCTGCTCGATGGGGGTCATCATCACCTCCCGCTCCTGCGCGTAGACATTCTTCAGCGCCGGAATATCGGCCCAGAACGGCGGCGGGCGGGCTTCCTCGCGGCGAGCGACGGTCGTTTGCCCCAGCAGCCCCGAAGCGCGATCCATCACATAGGTGCCGGCCGGCAGCGCGAACGCCAGAACGGCGAGAAGACGCAGCGGCCGGCTTTCGTCATCGCGCAGCCGCCACACAGCATAGGCGGAGGCAACCAGGATGGTGGGCAGGCCAGAAGTCTGTGCGTTCTGGTTGACGATGAAAAACGTGCCAAGAAGGATGAGGCCTGCGATCCAGAAGTCCTCCGAGCGGAGCTTGCCCAGCAACCCGATAGCAAGGAACGGCGCCATGCCGACCAGGAGTTCGAGCAGGTTGTCCTTGATGAGGTCGGCGACATCGGACAGGCGCAGGCCGGAAACACCGCCCACAGCAAGGATATCCGCCACATAAGCGAACAGGTTGCCGGTGAAGAGCGCGACGGCGAGAATCCCGGCGAGTGCGACGCCGGCCCCGATCGTCATCGTGCGCCACGGCTTTGCGCCCAGAAACGCATACAGCACGGCCGCAGCGCCGCCCACGACGAAGTAGGAAACCTTCAGCCAGAAAAGGAAGGCGAGGATCAGCCCGAGCGTGACGATCTCGGCGATTGGCGCGCCCTGCTCTTCCTCCCTCGGCGTCAGGAAGGCGAACATGGCGATCAGCGCGCCCCAGCCCCAGCGATTGTAGAACATCGCATTGGCGAAATAGTCGGCGAGGCCGACATACTCGTTCGCCTCGGTCGTAATGCTGCTGGGGGCGTCATAGCCCTCCAGCATCACAGGAACGACAATCAGGAAAACGACAGCGACCAGCACGGCTGTGACGGCAGCGCCGTGACGCTTCGCGCAGGCCTGCACGCAGGCAAGGCAGAGAAGCAGCGAGACCAGCGCCGAGGACAGCTCGATCGCGCCGGCATAGCCGCCCGCGATCTTCGAGCCGAGCCACGGCAGGTAAAGCATCGCCGCGCCAAGGGCGGTGGGGAAATCGACGGACGGCGTCTGGCCGTGGTCGATGCGGTGCATGGCGTCGAAGAAGATGAACGTGTCGTGCAACATGAGCGACACGGCGGTGACCGGCGTCCACACGAAGACGACATAGCCGATGCTGAAGGCCACGGCATATGCCGCGCCAACCGCGAAGCGGCCGCTGAAGCTGCCCGCCCGCGCAGGCATCGCCCCAAGGAAGCGGACATGCGCCACCGCCAGCAGCAGGACGAGGCCCGCCAGCGAGCCCCATTGCATGAAGCCGGCAAGGCGCGCGAGCGCCGCGCCCTGCGCATTCTGCCCGATCCAGCCGGCAAGGCCCGCCGTATCGCCATAGTGAGCGGCCATCGCGGCAGGGCGCAGCACGAACGCCAGCAGCAGCCAGGCAAGCCCGATCCAGACCAGCCTGTCGCCAGCGAGGCGCGGCAGAGAAAAGGACCGACGCGGCGGCAACACGCCCCCGGCGTCGCTTGGGTCTGACATGAAAGGCCCCGCCCGAATCGCGATCCGCCGATCAGGCCAGCCGGGGGTTAAAACATTGCTGAGTGGCGGGTTCCGCCCGTCCCGCGCCCCCGGCTGGACCCCTTGTGCATCCGCCCGCCAGCGCCGACATTGCACACATGGCTCATGCTCACCTCGCCTGCGCACCCGCAGCCCTTTCAGACAGCCTGAAAGAGGCCGAAACGCTGTGCGGCGAGCGCGGCGGCAAGCTGACCCCCCTGCGCCGCAAGGTTTTGACGCTGCTTCTGGAGTCGGACGGGCCCGCCAAGGCCTACGATCTGCTGGAACATCTGGGTGACGACGGAGCGGCCAAGCCGCCTTCGGTCTATCGCTCGCTCGATTTCCTGCTGGAGATGGGCCTCGCCCACAAGATCGAGAGCCTCAACGCCTATGTCGCCTGCGGACACTGGAAGCATGGCCACGCCGCCGTGTTTCTCATCTGCGACAAGTGCGGCACGGCCGGCGAACTCCACGCCAACGACAGCGTGAAAAAACTCACGCAGGAAGTCGAGAGCGTGAACTTCCGCCTGCGCAGCGCCGTAATAGAGATCCGCGGCACCTGCGCTGCCTGCGCCGCCTGAGATGCCGGCGGCGCGCACAGACAATGCCGTCCTGCACCTCTCCGTGCTGAATCCGCCCGAGGGCGTCGCCCACAGCCTGCAGGACAAGAACAACGCGCCCGTCGATGTGCGCATGTCCACCGGCAAGACGATCCGCTTCGACATTCCGCTCAGGCTTGAAGCCGGCAAGACCGGCTATCGTTTCCTCGGCGACTTCGTACGCACAGAAGGCAAGACCCGCCGCTTCGTCTACGTCGCCACCGGCCAGGGCGCGGGCCAGCATGACACCGCATGGAGCCGCCGCGCGAAGGTGGACCTGCCCGAACCGACGCCCGCGATGATCAAGGCGGCAGATGCAGGCAAGCTGGTGCTCGAAGGTTCATACGCAGGCACGGATGCCAAGGGCGCCCCCACCTGCGCGACGGTGAAGATCGAGTGGAAGCTTGTGAAATGATCGAACTCTACCGGGGCAGCATCAACACCTGGGAATGCGACGAGATGGGGCACATGAATGTGCGCTTCTACGTCGCCAGGATGATGGAGGGGCTGGCTGAACTGTCCCACCACATCGCCCTGCCCGGCGCATTCCGGCCCGAGGCCGAGACGACGCTGCGCCCGCGCGACCAGCACATCCGTTTCATCAAGGAGGCGCATGCCGGCTCGCCCTTCACCATGCGCGGCTGCATCCTTGAAGCGACCGAGACGTCCGCGCTGATCTATCAGCAGATCGACCACAATAGCGGCGAGCCGTGCGCGTCTTTCCGCACATGGGTCGACCATGTCGATGTCGCGACGGGCACACCTGCGCCCTGGTCCACTGTTTCGCGCAAGAAGTTGAACGCACTGATCGGCGAAGCGCCGGCCAATTGCGCGCCGCGCTCCATCGACTTCTCGGTCGCGCCCCGCGCTACAGCCGCCGTGACGGACGCCGACGCCATCGGCGCGCCGGTGATCGGACGCGGCGTCGTGCTGCCGCATCAACTCGACCTGACCGGCCACATGATCCCCGAAATGTTCATCGGCCGGGTTTCGGACTCTGTCGGACACCTGCTGCGTCCGTGGCGCGAGAGGCTGGCGGCGCAGGCGCGCGAGCGTGGCGAGGTCGCGCGCGTTGGCGGCGCAGTCCTCGAATACCGGCTGGTCTATCGCCGCTGGCCCCGCGCGGGCGACCGCTTCGTCATCCGCTCGGGCGCAGGTTTCCAGAAGGAGAAGACGCACTCCTTCGTGCACTGGCTGATCGACCCCGATACAGGCGCGGCCTGGTGCACCAGCGAGGCGGTGGCCATCGTGCTCAATCTCGACACGCGGAAGATCATGCCCGCGACGCCCGAACTGCAAGCCTCGCTCGCCAGCGTGGCGCCGGCTGGGCTTACCGTCTGAGACTCACTCGTCCGGCGGCGGACGCAGGCTGAAGGCGCATTTCAGGTTGCGCTAACCGGCCAACCCTTTTCCTTCGCGGTCTTCTTCATGTTGACGAGGCCATCCTTCAGCAGCTTCTCCAGCACCGCCATGTCCACATCCGCCAGCTTATTGATGTAGATGCAGGCCTTGG
This sequence comes from uncultured Rhizobium sp., assembly GCA_964529555.1. Lineage (GTDB taxonomy): Bacteria > Pseudomonadota > Alphaproteobacteria > Caulobacterales > Hyphomonadaceae > UBA7672. The sequence continues at coordinate 20,357 of CAZGWV010000009.1, read as the reverse complement.
AGACCTTGTGCTTGCCCAGCTTCTTCAGGATCGGGCCGATCTGTTCGGGATAGCTTCCGCCATAGATCACCAGGCTGGCGGAGCGCGGGCTGAACCCCATCATCGGCGCTTCGCCGGAATGTCCGCTGTCATAGGTGTAAAGGTACTTGCCGAAGCCGACGATGGTCGGCCCGTACATCCGCGCTTTCCAGCCGCTGACCTTCGCGAACAGTTTGAGCAGCACTTCGGCGTCCGCGCGGCGCGTGTCGTTCTCGACCGCCGCGATGAAATCCTTCACGCTGGCCTTGGTCATCCTGGTCTTGGTTTCGGCCACGCTTGTCCCCCGATTATTCCGGCAGATCGAGATTCATCATCAGCACCGGATCGAGCCAGATATCCGTGCCGCGATCCGCCGAATGCACGTTGCGGTATTTGATCGCCCAGTGGAGGTGCGGCCCCGTCACGCGCCCGGTGGCGCCGGAGAGGCCCAGCACGTCGCCCTGCTTCACCTGATCGCCGTCCTTCACGTCGATGCGGCTCATGTGCATGGTGATGGAGACAAGGCCATAGCCCAGGTCGAGGAACACCGCCCCGCCCTCATAGTACAGATCGGGATCGGCGAGAATGACCGTGCCGGCCATCGGCGCGTGAATCGGCGTGCCCGTGGGGATGGCGATGTCCTGGCCGTTGTGGACGTTGACGGTCGGCTCGCAGTCCTTGGTCTTCGGCTCATAGGTGCGCGTCGCGCCGAAGGGACTGGAATACGGGCCTTCCGCCGGTTTCACGATCCCGACAGGCGCGACCGGCTGCGAGAAAATCTTCAGCGCCTTGTCCTTCTTCACCCAGCTGATTTCGGCATGGCGCTTCTCGGCGGGAGACTGCGCGGTGATCTTGTTGCAATCCATCGACAGCTTCGAGACCGTGTCCTTGCGCGGCAGCACTGCAACGGTCGCCACAGCCTCCTGCCCGCTATCGAGCGGACGCACGCCGATATGCACCTCGGCGGGCGCGCTGCGCTTCAGCCCGATGACGGCGACGCCATCCGCATCGGCGGCGGCGACCGGCTTTCCATCGAGCGTGAACTGCGCGCCGGGATGCGACTTGCAGACAATAGCTCCACCCTGCGTGGCGGGACCAGTGCAGGAGATGGCGGCGGCCTGCGTCGCCGGCGGCATCGGCGGGGGTTCGGGAGGGGTTTCCGGCGCGGACTCAGGCGCCGTTTCGGGCGCGACCGGATCGGGAAGCGACGGCGCTTCGGCAACAATGGAGGCAGCCTGATCGGGGGCGGCGGCCCCGGACGGCGAGGCGTCCTGCCCGGCGCATGCGGCCAGCAGGCACGCCGCAGAGGCGAGCAAAAATATCAGTCCCGACCGCTTAGCTGCTTCCATCGATTCAACGCCGTTTCCGCGTCGAAGTACGCTTCCTGAGTATCAACATTCCAATAACGCAGATCTTCCAGCGCAATACGCTTGCGCGTCACGGCGCACAGCACGAAGCGGCCGGGCTTGATGACCTCGAAATCCGCGTCGAGATAGCGAAGCCTGGCCTCGCCGGGCTGGGAGCCGGGTGTGAACGTATCCATGACCGCTATATGCCCCCGATCGTGCGGAAAGTTAAGGCCGATCCGGCGCCAGCGCCTCGGGCCCTCATCCTTCGACAAGCTCAGGATGAGGCGCGTCAGCCCTGGCGTTCAACAGGCCTCATGCTGAGCCTGTCGAAGCACGAGGCCGCGCTCGCCGGCGTCGCCCTACTCGAACGCGATGGCTTCCAGCTCGACCTTGTTCCGGCCGGCGGATTTGGCGCGATAGAGTGCGTCATCGGCCCGCTTGAGCAGCGCATCCATCGTGTCTTCCGCCGGGACCACGGTGGAGACGCCGCCGGACATGGTGACTTTCAGCTCGTCGCCGCGACTGATGGAGAACGTCGTCTCGGCCATGATCTGGCGGATGCGCTCGCCCGCTGCTTGCGCCAGCGCCTGCGACGTTTCCGGCATGATCACCACGAACTCTTCCCCGCCATAGCGGCAGGCGACATCCATCGGACGGATGTTCTCGCGCAGGCGGCGGCCGAACTCGCGCAGCACATCGTCGCCCGCAGCATGGCCGTGGATGTCGTTGATCTTCTTGAAATGGTCGATGTCGCACAGCAGGACCGACACGGGCTGACCGCCCATGTTGGCGCGCTTGACGAAGCTTTCCAGCTGCACACGCATATAGCGGCGATTGTGCAGGCCGGTGAGCTGGTCGGTGACCGCGAGTTCCATCGACTGATCGAGACGCGCACGCAGCGCATCGAGATAACGCTTCTTGCGTACCTGCGTCTTCACGCGGGCGAGCAATTCTTCAGAGTCGATCGGCTTGATGACGATATCGGATGCCCCAAGATCGAGCGCGCGCACGGCCTTCTTCTCATCGTCCGGTTCGGACACGACGAGGATCGGCAGATCGCGCGTGGATTCCAGCGAACGGAAATAGGCGCACAGCTTCAGACCATCCAGCTTCTCGTTCGAGAGCGAGACGATCAGCAGGTCCACCATCGAGCCGGAGATACCGAGCTGGTTGGCCTCCGCATGCGAGATCGGGCGGTGCAGGCCTTCGAGATAACGGCAGATGCGGCGCGCCTGGCGCTCGTTCTCGTCCACCACGAGGATACGCGCGGGATCGGATGCGCGGCCCTGCGCTGCAATATCCACCGCACCCATGCGCTTGCCGGAAGCCTCGCGCTTGCGCAGTTCGTCGGCGACCATCTTGTATTTTGTCAGCGCCCGCACGCGCGACAGCAGGTGAAGATCATTCACCGGCTTGGTGAGGAAATCGTCGGCCCCGGCGCCCAGACCGCGCAGCCTGTCCTCGCGCTCGTTCAGCGCGGTGACCAGCACGATCGGGATATGCTCGGTGCGAACATCGGTCTTCAGCCGGCGGCAGGCGTCGACGCCGTTCAGCTTCGGCATCATAATGTCCATCAGGATGACGTCCGGCTCCTCGGCCAGCGCCTTGTCGATGGCGTCCTCGCCGTCCACCGCCGTGATGACGTGAAAGTACTCGTTCCGCAGCTTGTCGCTGAGAAGCTTCCGGTTCTGTTCGATGTCATCGACGACCAGGACGCGCGCGCTCATCGAACCGCTCTCCGGGAGCCGGTCGAGCGCGTGCGCGCAGGCGTTGCCGACTGCGTGCCGGTGAGGCGTTTCACTTCGCTGATGAAAGCCGACATCTGGATCGGCTTCGACATATAGGCCTCGCAGCCAGCCTCACGCACCAGGCGCTCGTCCTGGCGCATCGCGAAGGCCGTCACCGCCATGATCGGCACATGCTTGATGATGCTGTCGTCCTTGATCCAGCGCGTGAGATCGAGACCGGACACTTCGGGAAGCTGGATATCCATGATGATGAGATCCGGCTTGTGCGCGCGCGCGAGATCGACGGCCTTGAGACCGTCGCGGCTCTGGACGGTCTCAAAGCCGAACGCATCCAGCAGGTCGCAGAAGAGCTTCATGTTGAGCTCATTGTCTTCGACCACTAGGACTTTTTTGGCGGGAGACGTCGCCATCAGCACATCATTTAAGGACCGGACTCGGGTTGATTCCCGTCTTCGTCCTCTGTGTTAGACCTGAGAGTATTAACCGCCTATTTTCAACTGCGTCTGGCAGAGCAACCATGCACGGCGCACAAATTAACAAATCTGGCTACAAAACAAACACTTCCGGCCGGAACTGAATTTTGCCCGAGACGATTGCCACCAGCACGGTAAATTTACCCCTGGCCTGCCGCGACTGCTTTCACGGCTGGCGGGGCCAAATCGCCCGTTGCCCCCGGTGTCGCTCGGAACGGATCGTCTCGCATCCAAAGCTGTTCGATCTCTCCATCGCCCATATCGACTGCGACGCCTTCTACGCCTCCATCGAAAAACGCGACCGGCCCGACCTGATCGCCCAGCCGGTGATCGTCGGCGGCGGCAAGCGAGGCGTCGTCGCCACCTGCTGCTATGTCGCGCGCACTTATGGCGTCCGCTCCGCCATGCCGATGTTCAAGGCGCTCAAGCTCTGCCCCCACGCCGTGGTCATCAAGGGGCGGATGGACCTCTACGTACAGGAAGGCCGCCGCATCCGCGAGATGATGCAGGCGCTGACCCCGCTGGTGGAGCCGGTCTCCATCGACGAAGCCTATCTCGATATGTCGGGGACCGAGGCGCTGCACGGGGCCGCGCCCGCCATGACGCTGATGATGCTGCAGAAGCGGGTCGAGACGGACCTCGGGCTCACGATCTCCGTCGGCCTCGCCAGCAACAAGTTCCTCGCCAAGACGGCGTCGGAGGCCGACAAGCCGCGCGGTTTCTTCGCCCTCTCCATCGACGAGGCGCCTACCTACCTCGCCGGCAAGTCCGTGCGCGTGATCGGCGGCGTCGGCGCGCAGTTCGAGAAGAAGCTCAACGGCGATGGCATCCGCACGATAGGCGATATCCAGAAGATCGACCTGAAAGACATGGTCCGCCGCTATGGCGAGGCGGGTCTGTGGCTGCACAACCGCGCCCTTGGCCGCCACGACCGCAAGGTGGATCCGTTAGGCGAGCGCAAGAGCGTTTCCTCCGAAACCACATTCAACGAGGACATTTCCGACCCGCGCACGCTGGAAGACATACTCTGGCGCCTGAGCCAGCGGACGGCCGATCGCGCGAAGCATTCAGGCGTCGAAGGCCGCGTCGTCACGCTCAAGCTCAAGACCCACGACTTCAGGAGCCTCACCCGCCGCGTCTCGCTCAGCGAGCCGACACAACTCGCGCAGGTCATTTTCCGCGCCGCCAAGCCCATGCTGGCGCGCGAAGCGGCCGGACAGCGCTACCGCCTGCTCGGCGTCGGCATATCCGAACTGGTGGACGCGAAGGCCGACGCGCTGGACCTCGCCGACCCGCAATCGCTGAAACGCGCCAAGGCCGAACGCGCGGCGGACAAAGCCCGCGAAAGGTTCGGCGATGCAGCCGTGATGACCGGGCGCGGGGCGAGGATCGAGAACGCGCGGAAGAAGGATTGATCCGTAGTTTCCGGCGAAAGACGAAGACCGGGCCGAAGGAGAAGGCCCAAAAAAGCGATGCCACGGGGATGACACTCTCTCTTCTCTGACAGGGCCCGCCAGCCGTGACGCAGAATCCGCTTCACACGGCTCGGCGCAATGTTCTAGGTACTCGGGACACGCCGGGGACAACGAGCAAGTGGTAACAATCACGGTCATTCTGGTAATGCTGCTGGCAGTTGTGGCCAGCGGTTACATTGTCCGCATGCTTCCCTTCCCGGCGCCGATGCCGCTGGTCCAGATCGCGCTGGGCGCGATAATCGCCTATATGACCAGCTTCCGCGTCGAGCTTGAGCCGGAACTGTTCTTCCTTCTTTTTCTGCCGCCGCTGCTGTTTCTGGATGGATGGCGGATACCCAAGCAGGGGCTGTTCCGCGACTCGGGCATGATCCTCGAACTGGCGCTGGGGCTCGTCATCGTCACGGTGGTCGGCATGGGGTTCTTCATCCACTGGCTGATCCCGTCCATGCCCATGCCGGTGGCTTTCGCGCTTGCAGCCGTCGTTTCCCCGACGGACCCGATCGCCGTCTCGGCGATCGCAGCGCGCACGCCCATCCCCAAGCGCATCATGCATGTGCTGGAGGGCGAGTCGCTGCTCAACGATGCTTCCGGCCTGGTTTGCCTGCGCTTCGCGGTCGCCGCAGCCGTCACCGGAAGCTTCTCGATCGTCGACGCCTCGCTGACCTTTCTGCAGCTGGCCTTTGGCGGCATCGCCATCGGCATCGGCGTGACCTGGATCACCGCCTGGACCAAGGGCCGCCTGTCGAAGATGTTCGGCGAGGAAAGCGGCTCGCAGATTCTCATCAGCCTGCTGATACCCTTCGCGGCCTATCTGACGGCCGAGCATTTCCACTGCTCCGGCATCCTTGCGGCAGTCGCCGCCGGCATCACCATGAGCTATGTCGAGATCAACGGACAGACGTTGGCGAACACGCGCGTCCGCCGCAGCGTCGTCTGGGACATGGTGCAGTTCGCACTCAATGGCGTGATCTTCGTCCTGCTCGGCGAACAGCTGCCGGGGATCATCGAAGGCGCCGCCGAAACGGTGCGCAGCACGGGCCATCACGAAACCTGGTGGCTGCTGATCTATGCCGGCGCCATCACGCTGGCGCTCGGCGTGCTGCGCTTCGTATGGGTCTGGGTCACGTCATGGCTGTCGCTGCCCTACCGGCGCGGGAAAGACCCCACCGTGCGCCGCCCTGGCTGGCGGATTGTGGCCGTCACGACCCTTGCCGGCGTAAGAGGGGCGATCACCCTGGCCGGCGTGCTCACCTTGCCGCTGGTGCTGGCGGACGGCACGGACTTCCCCGCGCGCGACGTCGCCATCCTGCTTGCGGCCAGCGTCATCATCGTTTCGCTGCTGGGAGCCAGCCTGTTCCTGCCGCTGCTGCTGAAGGGGATCGACTTTCCGATGGAGTCGCACGGCAAGGCCGCCGAAGACGCCGCGCGCGTCGCGGCCGCCGAGGCCGCCATCGTCGCGATCGAGCGCGCACAACACGAAATGGCCGCGACGAGCGCCTCCATTGACCTCGATATCGATGTCGCCGCCCGCCTCATGGACATCTATCGCGAGCGAATCGAGGGCGGCTCACAGACCGGCGAAGCGGCCGAGCTGATCCGGCGCACCGACGACATCGAGCGCAAGCTGCGTCTTGCCGCGCTGCAGGCTGAACGCAACGAGATATTCCGCCTTGCACGAGCGCGCCAGGTTGAGGACGATGTGGCGCGCAAGCTGGTGCGCGAGATCGACCTTATGGAAACACGTTACGTCTGAGGCCGGTCCGTCTTCCGCGCACAGCAAAATCAAAGAAGGGGCTTCCTCCATGTCCGTACTCGACCGTCTGAAAGCCGCGGGCGTAACGCTGCCGGAAGCCCGCCCGCCGGTGGCGAACTATGTGCCTTACGTGATCACGGGGAACCTTCTTTTCATCTCCGGCCAGGTCAGCATGACGCCGGAGGGCCTTATCAAGGGGCGCCTTGGCGAGGACGTCTCGCTCGAGGACGGGCAGAAGGCCGCGCGCGTTTGCGCAATCAACCTGATCGCCCAGATGCAGGCGGCGCTGGGCGATCTCGAGCGCGTGACGCGCATCGTGAAGCTCGGCGGCTTCGTCAACGCGGCGAAGGACTTCGTGGACATTCCCAAAGTGGTCAATGGCTGCTCGGACCTGATGGTGGAAGTCTTCGGCGACAAGGGCCGGCATGCGCGCTCCGCCGTGGCCTGCCCCGTGTTGCCGATGGGCGTCGCCGTCGAGGTCGACGCGGTGGTCGAGTTCAAGTGAGCGAAACCAGCTTCGATGTCGCCGTCTTCGCCTACGCCCATCGCGGGCTGTGGGGCGGCGGCATCCCGGAGAATTCGCTGGCGGCCTTCGAAGCGGCGGCGCGCGCAGGCGTCGGCTGCGAACTCGACGTGCGCGCGACGGCGGATGCGAAGCTGGTCGTCTTCCACGACGCCACGCTGGAGCGCATGTGCGGCCGGCCCGAGCGGGTGGATGCGCTGTCGCTCCGCGACCTGCGCAAGATTACGCTGCCGGATGGTTCGGCCATTCCGACGCTGGAAGAAGCGCTCGAGGCGATGGCGGGAATGCCAACGCTGGTCGAACTGAAGACCGACCGCGACAAGCATGGCGACGACTACAACCATGCCGGCATCCCGCATCTGATCGACATCCTCAATTCCTCCCGCGCCCCCGCGTCGGCGATGAGCTTCGACGAGGACGCCGTCGGCTGGCTTGGCGACGAGGTTCGCAACCGGCCGATCGGGCAGTTGATCGAACCCGACTCGCCCGGCGACGAAGGCGGGGCCATAATGAAAGCGATCCGCGCCGATCAGGGGCCGGCCAGTTATCTCGCGCCCCACGTCTCCTGCCTGCCCGACATCGCCGGGCAATTCCCCCACCTGCCCCGCGTAACCTGGACGATCCGCGACCTGCCCCAGCTTGCGGCCGCCCGCGCATCCGGCGCCGCGCCGATTTTCGAAGGTTTCAGTCCAGCCCTCGCAAAGTCGTCCGGGAACACGATATAGTCTCTTTGGGGCCTGCTTCGAGGAAGCCTTTGGCGGACGATACGGGTGACAGCATCGAGCTTGCGCTTTCGGCCGCCGGGGCGATGGCGGACGTTGACCGCGCGCAATGGAACGCCATCGCGAACCCGCCGGGCGAGCGCTATGACCCCTTCCTCGACTGGGATTTTCTCGAAGCCCTGGAAAGCTCCGGCTGTGCGCAACCCGACACGGGCTGGACCCCGCGCCACCTGCTGGCCCACACTGCGTCGGGCACGCTCGTTGGCGCCGCACCGCTTTATCTGAAGGCTCACTCGCGCGGCGAATTCGTGTTCGACCATTCATGGGCCGACGCGCTGCATCGCGCAGGCGGGCGCTATTATCCCAAGCTGCTCTGCGCCGTGCCCTTCACCCCGGTCACCGGCCAGCGACTGCTCGCACACGGGCCCAACGCGCTCTCGATCCGCCATGCGCTGGGCGAGGCCATCGCCGGCGCGGCGCGGGAATGGCGCGTGTCGTCCGCCCACCTCAACTTCCTCGACGAGGAAACGTGGCGGCTGCTCGGCGCATCAGGAATGCTGCTGCGCGAGGACCAGCAATTCCACTGGATCAATCGCGGCTACACATCGTTCGACGATTTCCTCGCCGCCCTCTCTTCCCGCAAGCGCAAGATGCTCCGCCGCGAACGCCGCGAGGCGCAGGAAGGGCTGGAGATCATCCGCGTCTCGGGCGCCGATCTGAAGTCGCACCACTGGGACGCATTCTTCCGCTTCTACATGGACACCGGCGGCCGCAAATGGGGCTCGCCCTATCTCAACCGCGAATTCTTCCAGCTCCTGCACGACCGCATGGCGGACAAATGCCTGATCATCCTCGCGCTGGAAGACGGCGAGCCCGTCGCCGGCGCGCTCAACATGATCGGCTCTGATACGCTCTATGGCCGCTACTGGGGTCGCGAGATCGACAAGCCCTTCCTGCACTTTGAAATCTGCTATTATCAGGCAATCGACTTCGCGATCGAACGCGGTCTCGCCTGCGTCGAGGCAGGCGCGCAGGGCGAGCACAAGCTGATGCGCGGTTACGAGCCGCGCTTCACCCGCTCGGCCCACTGGATCGGCCATCCGGGCTTGCGCGCAGCCGTTGCGAATTATCTCGACAGGGAGCGCGCGGCGGTCGAGGAAGGCGTGGAAGATCTGCAGGCCTATACGCCCTTCAGGAAGGGCGATGCGCCTGACGCGGAAGAACATGATGAGGAGGGGTTCTGATGAGCCTTGCCGGTGAATACGACGGCGCGAACATCTTCGCGAAAATCCTGCGCGGCGAGGCGCCGTGCGTGAAGATTTTCGAGGACGACGATGTCCTCGCCTTCATGGACGTCTTCCCGCAGAGCCAGGGCCACTGCCTCGTGATCCCGAAGAACACGACGGCGCGCAACCTGCTCGAATTTCCCGTCGACCGTCTCGGCACGCTGTTCGCCGCCGTGCAGAAGCTGTCCGGCGCAGTGGTGAAAGCGCTCAACTGCGATGGCGTGATCGTGACGCAATTCAATGGCGCGCCCGCCGGGCAGACCGTGTTCCACCTGCACGTCCATGTGATCCCACGCTACGCCAACCTGCCGCTCCAGCCGCATCACGGCGGCAAGCCTGCCGATCTCGACGTCCTGCGCGATCAGGCGACGCGGATTGCGGCGGCGCTTTAGGGATATCCACTGTCAGCGAGCACGGCCTCGTCCTTCGACAGGCTCAGGATGAGGCCTATCAGACGCCGCAGCGCAATACCAATCAGGCAGAAACCCACTAAGCGCCTCATCCTGAGCCTGTCGAAGGACGAGGCGCGCGGATGTTGGCAGGCGCTACTCGCCGATCTTCGCCCGGATCTGCTCCAGCGAGATCTTCCCGCGCACCAGCTGGCTGTAGTCGTCGGCCAGTGCGCCGGTGATGTTGCCGGGCTTGTAGTGGTGCCCCGCCATCTCGGCCACCGGCGTCACTTCCGCCGCCGAGCCCGTGATGAAGCATTCGGAGAAGGTGGAAAGTTCGTCCGGCGTGATGTGGCGCTCGATCACCTCGAAGCCGCGCGCACGCGCAAGCTCGATCACCGTCTGGCGCGTCAAGCCGTTGAGGAAGCAATCCGGCGTCGGCGTGTGGATCGCGCCGTCGCGGATCAGGAACACGTTCGCGCCGGTCAGCTCCGCGACATAGCCGCGATAGTCGAGCATCAGCGCATCGGAGAAGCCCTCGGCCTCCGCCTTGTGCTTGGACATGGTGCAGATCATGTAGAGACCCGCCGCCTTGGCCGCCGAGGGGATCGTCTCCGGCGATGGGCGTCTCCAGTCCGACATGGTGACGCGGATGCCGGCATTCTTGTCGGCGAAATAGTTCCCCCAGTGCCAGACGGCCACGCAGGTGCGGATCGACGCCTGCTGCGCCGAAACGCCCATCATCTCCGACCCGCGCCAGGCGAACGCCCGGATATAGCAATCCGACAGGCCGTTCCTTTCCATGACCTCGAGCTTGATCCGGTCGAGTTCGGCGGCGGGAACGGGTATCTTGTAGCCCACCAGCTCGGCGGACTTGTGCAGGCGCTTCGAGTGGTCCGACGAGCGGAAAACCTTGCCCTCATAGGCGCGCTCGCCCTCGAACACGCACGAGCCGTAATGCAGGGAATGGGTCAGTACGTGGATTTTGGCGTCCCGCCACGGCACCATCTGGCCATCCAGCCAGATCCAGCCATCGCGATCGTCATAGGGGACGAAGTTTGCAGAGGGAGCAGCCATTTCTCTTGTCCTGGAAGGCGCGTAGAATGCGGGGCCCGATCTGTTTGATCATTGCCTCGGGATGCGCTTGAGTTTCGCGTCCTGAACTCTCATTGTCCGGTCGTGGCCATGCCTGTCAACCGACCCCATTCCGTATCCCTGCCGCCGACGGCCGCCGCGTCCGCCGGAGACGGCCGGCTGTACCTGCGCGACCAGGACCTGAACGAGGGCGCGGCCCTCATCCGCGCCGCCGCGCGCAAGCTGGCCCAGCTGACCGAAGCGGTGGGCGCCGCCGCCAACATTTCCTCGCCCGAGATGGATATCCTGCAGGAAATCCACGATCTCGGCCCCATGGACGTGGGCGATCTTCGCGTGCGCCTTGGCTCTCCCAAGCAATCCCTTGCCCGCAATCTCAACCAGCTGGAGGGCCGCGGCCTCCTCACCCGCGAGACCGATCCGCGCGACCGCCGCCGCCGTCTGGTCACGCTGACGCAGGCCGGTGCCGCGTTCGCGCTCGAAGCGACTGAGCATCGCCGGCAGATCCTGCGGCAGGCGTTCCTCTCCGCGGGGCCAGACGCCGTCTCGGGCGCGCGGCGTATGCTGGCAGACCTGCTCCGCCTCAGGGGCGACAATTGACGATGCGCACCGGCCATATCCTGGCGGTCGATGACGACGACCGCCTGCGCGACCTGCTCAAGCGCTATCTCACGCGCGAGGGCCATGACGTGACCGTCGCCAAGGACGCGGCCAGCGCACGCAAGCTGATGGCGTCGATGGCGTTCGATCTCGTCATCCTCGACGTGATGATGCCGGGCGAAGATGGCCTGTCCCTGCTGAAGCACATGCGCGAGCAGCGTTCGGAAACACCTGTCATCCTGTTGACCGCGCGCGGCCTTGCCGCCGAACGCATCGAGGGCCTGAAGCTCGGCGCCGACGACTACCTGCCCAAGCCGTTCGAGCCGGAAGAACTCGCGCTGCGTATCACATCGGTGCTGAAGCGCCTGACGCCTGAAACGCCGATCGAGGAGATCAAGCTCTCGGGCATGATCTTCCATGTCGGCAAGGGCGAGTTGCGCAAGGATGGCCGCCTCGTGCGCCTCACCGAGAGCGAGACGCAGCTGCTCTCCATTCTCGCCGCCCGCGCCGGCGCGCCGATCTCGCGTCACGAACTGGCCGTCCTGACCTCGGCAGGCGTCGAGCGCTCCGTCGACGTGCAGGTCACGCGTCTGCGCCGCAAGATCGAGCGCGATCCGCGCGAGCCCGTCCACCTGCAGACCGTGCGCGGCGTGGGCTATCGGCTGACCGGGGACTGACATGCGCCTGCGCGACTATACCCCGCGAGGCTACAATGCGCGGCACATCCTGATCCTCATCGTGCCGATGATGATCTTCGTCGTGTCGATGACGCTGTACTTCTTCTACACGCACGTCGAGCAGGTGAACGGCAAGCTGTCGCGCGGCGTGGCCGATGAAATCGCCTTTCTGGACAAGCAAAGGAAGAAGTCGCCTGAAACGTGGCTGCAGATCGTGGAGGAATTCCGCCAGCAGGGTCTGATGGCGGCGAGCTTCACGCCGGGCGTTACGGAACTGCAGACCCCGCCCGGCAGCGAGTGCTGCATCGAGCTGGGCCGCGAACTGGAGATCAGCTTCCCGGACCAGCCGATCACCTACCGCTACCTTCCCGGCGACATGATGACGGTCCGCATCCTGACGCCGGACGGCCTGCTCGAAGCAAGGATGGACCGGAAGCGCGTGATTATCATCACCGCCCACATCTTCATCGTGTGGACCGTGGCGTTCTCGATCCTGTTGCTCGTCACGAGCTATCTCTTCCTGCGCAACCAGGTGAAATCGATCCTGCAGCTTTCCTGGGCCGCCGACGCATTCGGGCGCGGCGAAGATGTTCCCGACTTCAAGCCATCGGGGGCCATCGAGGTCCGCAAGGCCGCGCGCTCGCTCCTGCGCATGCGCAACCGCATCCGCCGCTATGCCGATCAGCGCACCGCCATGCTTGCCGGCGTGAGCCACGACCTGCGCACGCCGCTCGCGCGCCTCAAGCTCGAACTCGCGCTGGCGCCGAAGGACTACGACACCGGCCCCGCGAAGAAAGACATCGAAGAGATGGAGCGGATGCTCGACGGCTATCTCGCCTTCGCGCGCGGCGAGGAAGGCGAGCAGCCCGTGCAATCCGATCTCGCCGCCATTGCGCGCGAAGCCGTGGTCGCCGCAGGCGCCCGCACGTCGCTGGAACTGATCGCTGCTTCATCCGTGCCGATGCGCCTGAGGCCGCTGGCGATGAAGCGCGCGATCTCCAACCTCGCCAACAACGCCGCCGACCACGGCAAGCGCGTGCGCGTGACAGTGACGGCGGCATCCGGCGAAGCCGTGGTGACAGTGGAAGACGACGGCTCCGGCATTGCGCCGGAATACTATGAAGACGCCTTCCGCCCCTTCAGCCGCCTCGACGCCTCCCGCAACCAGAACGTCTCAGGCGTCGGCCTCGGCCTCACCATCTCCCGCGACACGGCGCGGGCGCATGGCGGAGACGTTATTCTGGGCAAGTCGGAGCTGGGCGGATTGCGGGCGACGGTGAGACTGCCGCTTGAATCGAACCGCCCGAAGGGGATGGACGACGAAGAGGCTTGAGCGCTTCGTCTCAGGGAACACGCCTCGCAGATAGAGACCCCCACCTGTCCGCCCCCTAAGTACGGGGCGGGACCCTGTAGAGCCAGCTTACCCAAATTTGGAGGGCGGTAGTCCAAGCAGGTTCCGCCCCGTACTTAGGGGGCGGACAGGTGGGGGTCTGTATCGACAACCGCCAGCGTTTCCAGAAACACAAAGAAGCTCGCGCAAACGCGCGCCTACTTCTTCTCCGACTCTTGCGCCAACTCCGCGCCACGACGCGCAGCGGCCTCGACGGCCTTGCGCATCAGGTCAGGCATCCCGCCAGGGGCCATCAGCACATCGAGCGCTGCGGCAGTCGTGCCGCCGGGAGACGTCACCTGCCGACGCAATTCAGCGGGCGCTTCCGAAAGCTCGCCGAGCAAGGCGCCCGCGCCGATGATCGTCTCGCGCGCCAGCGCATCGGCGCTCGCTTCATCGAGCCCGACCGAACGCCCCGCCGCCGCAAGCGACTCCACCAGCAGGAACACATAGGCAGGCCCGGAGCCGGACACCGCCGTGACCGCATCCATCTGAGATTCCAACAAAGGCCCCAGCACGAAGCCGAGCGGCTCGAGCAAGGCGCCGGCCGTCTCCGCATCGTCGTCGCTGCAGGCCTCCGACAGGGCGAACCCCGTCGCGCCCATGCCGATGGCGCCCGGCGTGTTCGGCATGGCGCGTGCGACCCTGGGCGCGCCGAGCGCCGATGCGATCCGCGCGATGGGCACACCCGCCATGATCGACACGACGAATGTATCCGGCCCCACCCACGCCTTCAGCGCTTCGGCAGCGGCGCCAAAGCCCTGCGGCTTGATCGCGAGGATGAGAATGTCCGCCGGTTCGGGTGAGGGGTTGAGCGCGATGAAGCCGTTCTTTCCGGCTTCGACCACATCCTCGCCCGGCGCCGGTTCGACAACCGAGAGCCGGTCGATGCCCGCGCCCGCCAGATCGCCCAGCCAGCCGCGCGCCATCGCCGAGCCCATGCGGCCCGCGCCGACCAGAACGGCGTGGTTGAGCCGCGAGGGGGTGTTCGCGGCCATGAAATCAAGCCTCGCCGTGCGTCTCGAAGGCAACGGCCGTCACGGCCTCTTCAGCCGACTTGCCGGCCCACACGACGAAGTTGAACGCGGGCAGGAACTGATCCGCCGCATCCAGAGCCGCCGCGAGGATCGCCGCGATCTCGCCCGGATCGGGCGACACGCGGTCGAGCATCGGGATGGTGTGGCGGAACACGGCCACGCCCTCGTCGGTCCAGTAGTCGAAATGCCCAAGCCACAGCCGCTCGTTCATCCGGCGCAGCAGTTCGGAGATGGCTGCGTGCTTGGCGTTGGGCGCGCGCAGGTCCATCGTCAGCGAGAAGTTGAGCGAGGCCGGCTCGTCGCGCCAGGCGAACATGCCGCCGAACTCGCCCCAGCGCGTCAGCGATGCGCAGTGGATAAGACCTTCCTCGGAACGCTCGCACGCCCAGTCGGCCGCGAGCAGCGTCTGCTCGACAACGTCCATGGAACGATCGTGGGCATCGACGGAGACAGAGTCGAGTTGCGACATCGGGTCCTCCTGGAAACTCGGCGCCCAGAATCGGGCGGAAGGGCCATTGCGGAAAACGCTATAGAGCGTCGGCGTGTCCTACAATGGTGTCATGGTTAAGGGATCGGGAACCAGAATCGGCTTCCACAGCCTATTCCTCAGCCATCCCCAAGTTTGGCTTCAAGCTCCGCCACGCGCTTCTCCAGCGCTTCGGCGCGCTCGAGCGCGGAGCGGGCGAGGGCCTTCAAGGCCTCCACTTCCTCGCGCTTGGCAAGGTCCGCATCGGCGACCGCGCGCTCGACGACGGAGCGAAACAGGGCTTTCGCCTCGTCATTTGCAGACTGCGCCATACCGGCGGCGCCCTGCATAAGGCGGGCAAAATCGTCCATCAGGGGGCTCTTTGTCTGCATATGCGCCTCCGCGGTAGACCCCGTCACAGGAGCCGGTATCTATATGGCCCCACTGGAGGGGTATTTCAAAGCCGCCTCTGCATGCGCTACAGGGTCGCCTCATGTATCTTCCCCTGGAAATCCCGTTCCCCCGCATCGACCCGGCGGCGTTTACCGTTCCGGTGCTCGACTTTCCGGTCCGCTGGTACGCGCTGGGCTATATCTTCGGCCTCGTCCTGGGCTGGTGGTATGCCGTGCGCCTCGCCATCAGCCCCACGATCTGGGGGCCGGTCGAGAAGGGCCCGCTGAAGCGCGCCGACATCGACGATTTCGCATTCTACGCGATGATCGGCATCCTCGTGGGCGGCCGTATCGGCTACATCCTGTTCTACACCATCCCGTTCGAGCCGCATAAGCTCGAAAGCGATCCGATGTTCATCTTCCGCATGTGGGAAGGCGGCATGGCCTTCCACGGCGGCCTCATCGGCGCGACGGTCGCGGTGTTCGCAACGGCATGGCTGCGGAAGATTCCGGTGCTCAGCCTCGGCGACGTGGCGTGCGCCGCCGCGCCGATCGGCATCTTCCTCGTGCGCATGGCCAACTTCATCAACGGCGAACTCTATGGCCGTCCCACCGACGCGCCCTGGGCGATGCGCTTCCCCGACTATGACTGGGCGACGCGCGCGTGGGGTTCGGTCGAAGGCAAGCCGCTGGTCCATCCGAGCCAGCTCTATGAAGCGGCGCTCGAAGGCATCCTGCTCTTCATCGTGTGCTGGTTCGCCGTGTGGAAGCTGAAGCTCCTGCGCAAGCCGGGCATGGTCGCGGGCGTTTTCCTGATCGGCTACGCGACGGCGCGGACCTTCGTGGAAAATTTCCGCGAGCCCGACACCTTCACGCAGGGCACGATGCCCGAATGGTTCACCATGGGCATGCTGCTGTCGATCTTCATGTTCCTCGGCGGCGGCTTCCTGATCTGGTGGGCGAACCGCAAAACGGGTCCGGGTGCGGCGAAGGCGGCGTGAGCGGCCTGCGCACACGCATCGCCGAGATCGTCAGCCGCGACGGGCCGATGCCTGTCTCGCTCTACATGCTGATGTGCCTGCACGATCCCACGCACGGCTATTACGCCACCCGCGCCGGTTTCAACCGCGACTTCACCACCGCGCCCGAGACCAGCCAGGTGTTCGGCGAACTGATCGGCCTCTGGGCCGCGCAGGAATGGCTCGCCGCCGGCAAGCCCGCGAAACAGAACCTCATCGAACTCGGCCCCGGCCGCGGCACGATGATGCGCGACATCCTCCGCGTCGCCCGCAGCGTGCCGGGCTTCATGGCGGCGCTGGACGTGACGCTCGTGGAAGCCAGCCCGCTATTGCGCGCAACGCAGTCAGAAACGCTCGCCGGCCACGCTATCCGCCATGTCGACAATTTCGATCGCGCGCCCGAAGGCCCCGCCATTATCGTCGGCAACGAATTCCTCGACTGTCTGCCGATCCGCCAGTTCGTCCGCAGGGACGGAAGCTGGCGCGAGCGGCAGGTCGGCCTCGACGATACGGGCGAGCTGATGTTCGGCCTCGGTCCGCCCGTCGATCTCCCGCCCGGCCTCACGCCGCAGGGCGACGAGGTGGAATGCTCGCCTGGGCTGGAGGCGCTGACGCAAGCCCTGTCGCGGCGCTTCGCGAGCCATCCGGGCCGCGCCCTGCTGATCGACTATGGCCCGCGCGCAGGATCGCCCGCCGACACGCTGCGCGCCTATCGCGATGGCAGGCAGATCGATCCGCTGGCTGAACCCGGCGCGTCCGACCTCACCGCCGATGTGGATTTCAGCCGCCTGCGCCGGCTCGCCGAGGCTGCAGGGCTTGCCGTCCACGGCCCCATGCCACAGGGCGGCTTCCTCACCGCTCTGGGCGCATCCGAGCGCGAAAAGGCGCTCACCGCCGCCAATCCTGCCCGCGCCGCCGAGATCGCCCGGACGATCGACGCACTTGTCTCGCCAGACGGGATGGGCGAACGATTCAACCTGATCAGCATCGGCTCGCCGGGATTGGGCGCGCCGGCGGGATTTGCGGAGACCGCATGACCACCGACCGCCCGCCGTTCGAGGAAGCGCCCGCGCTCAAGCGGTTCTCCATGCATGTGCGCCACGGCTTCTTCGGCCGTCGCGGCGGCGTCTCCACCGGCGTCTACAACTCGCTGAACTGCGGGCACGGCTCGGGCGACGACCCCGAGAAGGTGACGGAAAACCGCCGCCGCTTCTGCCATGCGATGGGCACATCGCTCGCGCGGCTGGCCTCGCCCCGCCAGGTCCACTCGGCCAAAGCCGTCATCACCGAAACCGCCTACGCTCCCAACGAGCGCCCCGAATGCGACGCGCTGGTCACCAAACGCCCCGGCATCCTGCTTGGCGTGCTGGCGGCGGACTGCGCGCCCATCGTCCTGTGCGATCCACACAACGGCGTGATCGCCGCGATCCATGCCGGATGGCGCGGCGCGGTCGGCGGCGTGATCGAAAGCGCGGTCGAGGCGATGGTCCAGCTCGGCGCCGATCCTGCGAAAACGGCGGCGGGCGTCGGCCCGTGCCTGTCGCAATCCTCGTTCGAGGTCGGCCCCGACCTCGCCGACGCCGTGCTCGATGCAACGCCGTGGGCGGAACACCTGTTCGAGCCGGGCCAATCCGAACCGGGAAAGGGCGACCGGCAATTCTTCGATCTGAAGCGCTATTGCCTCGGCCAGCTCGCGCGGCTGGGTGTCGCGCACATGGACGCACTGACCGACGACACGCTGACGCAGCCGGAAGATTATTTCTCGCACCGCGCGTCTGTGAAGGCAGGCCAGCGCGACTGCGGGCGAAACATGACCGGAATCATGCTGCTCGCCTGATGTGACGGCCCGAGCCTGCCCCGCTGCGGCAATTGCGCCGCACATTGGTGCGACGAAACAACTCCCAGGGATTCCGCATCCGTCACGATTGCAGCCCACGCGATTCTGCGACAGAAGCGTGACGCCGAGGGCAAGGCCCGTTTCCGGGGCGGCCAGAGGGGAGAGCTATGAGATGAAGATTATCTCGTGCAATTCCAACCGGCCGCTTGCCGAGAGAATTTCCACCTATCTCGACATCCCGCTGACCAATGCGGATGTGAAAACCTTCAAGGACCGCGAGGTTTTCGTGAAGGTGAACGAGAACGTCCGGGGGAAGGACGTCTACATCATCCAGTCGACCTCCGCGCCCGCCAACGACCACCTGATGGAATTGCTCATCACGACCGACGCCCTGGTCCGCGCCAGCGCGCGCCGGATCACCGCCGTCATCCCGTATTTCGGCTATGCCCGCCAGGACCGCAAAACCGATGGCCGCACGCCGATCTCCGCCAAGCTGGTGGCGAACCTCATCACGGTGGCCGGCATCAACCGCGTCGTGACGGTGGACCTGCACTCGGCGACGATCCAGGGCTTCTTCGATTGCCCGACCGACAACCTGTTCGCCCAGCCGGAAATGGCGGACGACATCCTCAAGAAGTATGGCCACAAGGACCTGATGGTCATCTCGCCCGACGTTGGCGGCGTGGTGCGCGCCCGCGCGCTGGCCAAACGCCTCGATGTCGATCTCGCCATCGTCGACAAGCGCCGCGAAAAAGCGGGCGAGTCCGAAGTGATGAACATCATCGGCGACGTCGCGGGCCGGAAGTGCATCCTGATCGACGACATGACGGACTCGGGCGGCACGCTGATCAACGCCGCTGAAGCCCTGCTGAAGAACGGCGCCAAGGAAGTGGCCGCCTATGTCACGCACGGCGTCCTGTCGAACGGCGCCGCCGAGAACATCGACAGGTCGCAGCTGAAAGAACTGGTCATCACCGACACCATCCAGGCGACCGACACCGTGAAGAAGGCGAAGAAGATCCGCACGATCTCCCTCGCCCCCCTCATCGGCGAAGCCATCCGCCGCATCGCGAACGACGAGTCGATCTCGAAGATGTTCGACTGAGGCTGACGCGCGGCGTCATGCTTCCCCACAATGGATCAAAGCGGTCTGCGCAGCGCCGCCTGCACCGGCCGTTTCACCGACGCCGGCAGCGCGGCAAGCTGGCGCGCATGGCCCACCCAGTCGTCGCGGCGGATGCGCCCCTTGAAGTGCATCAGCTTGCTCTCGACCCAGTCGATCTCGCGCGACGTCCATTCGGCCACCTGCCAGAAATAGAACACGCCAAGATCGTTGAGCAGGGCGCGCAACATCGGCCCGACGCCGTCGATGGCTTCCAGATCGTCCGCCGGGCCGAAGGCCGGCTCGGTGAGCAGGTTGGCTTCGTCGCCCGCGCGCAGGAATGTGTTGATCGGATCGGCATCGCGATCGGGCCGCGCCGGCGCAGGCGAAGGAGGCGCGGGCGGCGGCGCTTCGCGCACGACCTGCAGGCTCGGCGCGTTGCGCGTCGTGTCGCCATCGCCGCGCCCGAGGACCGCGTCCCCGCGCGAACGCATCATGTGGTGAAGCGCGGCAAGGCCATATTCGATGGCCGTCAGCCGGTTCTCCATCGCCACCAGATCGTGGCGGCTGTCGACCGAGCGCACCGCGCTGATCACCGGCGCAAGGTCCGGCCCCGGCATGCTGCCCAGCGCTTCCTGCAGGCTGGCGAGGCGGCGGTCGATGGGCGCCAGCGCCCGCGCCTCCTTCACTTCCGTCTGCACCAGCGACAGCGACGATTCCAGCGCCGCTAACCGCGACATCAGCGGCGTCAGATCCTGCGGCGGCTTGTCGAGCGCGACCACGAAGGTTTCGAGATCGGCCAGCGACGTCTTGAGCGGCGCGAGGTTCGGCTGCGGGATCGCCGCCACCGTCGTCTTGAGGTCGGCCAACCCGCTGAGGACAGGCTGCAGGCTGGGCGCCGAGGGAATGTTGGCGACAGCGGCCTGTATCTCCGACAGGCGCGCCTGAAGCGGCGCGACATCGGGCATGCGCAGGTTGGCGATCGCCTGCGTCACGCTCGCAAAGCGGC
>CAZGWV010000008.1:45604-52849 GCA_964529555.1 uncultured Rhizobium sp. | reverse complement strand
TCTTCCGCGCGGATGTCCACTTCGACGCCCGGTTCCGTGCGGAAGACCATCATGTTGCGCTGGGCTGCGGTATAGGCGGGCCAAGCGGGCACGTTGGGGTTGGCGGGGTTGCCGGTCCTGGCGAAGGCGAGCCAGCTTTCCGACATCTGATCGGCGATCTTCTGGGCTTCGGGGCCGGTGCCGGACATGGATTCCGACTTGGCGACGTTGTCGAACACCATGCCGATGTCGAGCGCGTGGGGCACATAGCGCTTGCCGCCCATCACCGGGGTTTCCCAGTCGAGCATGTAGAAGAACACCGGCGCGGCGCCTTGCGCGGATTTGCGGTCGGCGACCGTGACGCTGCCGCGGAAGAAGGAGTTGTCGGCGGTCGCCATGAAGAAGAGTTCGGGCGCTTCGATGTCGGCGTGCTTCGCCTTGTAGAGATCGATGATCGTCCTGGCGTCTTTCGACGGGAAGGCGGTCTTGATGGCGGCGGGCAGCGTGTCCCAGGTGAGGTTGTGGTTGGGGCTGTCTGCGGGGGTGAGCGACGTGCCCTCCGTGCGGTTGCAGCCGATGAGCAGGGGGACGTCGGCCGATTGGGCAGGGCCATCCGGGTTGAACGGGTCGCGCGCGATGGAGCGGCCGTCGAGGACGGGGCCGGAGCCTGCGCCCATCACGCCTGCGGCGGCGGCCTGGATTTCCGCGACGGTCTTGTTGGCGATCTCGCCAATGGTCGCCTTGGTCAGGCCGAGCTTCTTCACGACTTCGTCGGCGGCCTTTGCGGAGGCTTCCTTCGTGGCGTGGCTGATGCGCGGGCCGGACTGGACGACGGCGCGATGGAACAGGCCCTTGGCCTTGTCCATCGCCATCAGCGTGCAGACTTTCGATCCGCCGCCGGACTCGCCGAAGATGAGGACGTTGCCGGGATCGCCGCCGAACGCCGCGATGTTGTCGCGCACCCATTCGAGCGAGAGGATCATGTCGTGCGCGCCGACCGCGCCGCTATCGGCATACTGGTCGCCATAAGCGGCGAGGTTGAGATAGCCGAACTGGTTGAGGCGGTGGTTGGTGGTGACGACCACGACATCGCCGCGCTTGGCGAGGTTCACGCCGTCATAGGCATAGGACGAGCCCGAGCCCGTGGTGAAGCCGCCGCCGTGGAACCAGACGAGGACTGGCCGTTTCTTGCCGTCTGCGGCCGGCGTCCACACATTGAGGAAGAGGCAGTCTTCGCCGGCCGACAGCGGCGGGTTGGGGCGCCACGACGCGAACAGACCGCCGCCATCGCCCGAGGGCGGTTGCGGCGCGGAAGTAGCGAAAGCGAGCGCGTCCTGCGTGTCTGTCCACGGCTCGGGCGGCTTGGGGAGCTGGAAACGTGAGAGCGCGGTGTCCGCGCCGTAGCGCACGCCCTTGAAGGTGGCGATGCCGTTCTCGACCACGCCTTTGACCTTGCCGTGCTTCGTCTCGACGACCGGGTTGGGATCGACTGCAGGCGCAGCAGGCTCCGTCTCGCCGCCGCATGCAGCGAGGACGCCGCCGGCGGCGCTCATGGCGACGATGGCGACGGAGGCTTTCAGGATTGCGCGGCGGCTGCCGACGGTTTCGATCGTCATTCTTCTCTCCCCTAAATTTCTGGCCCAAGCTCTGGCCCGGTCTGACGCCGGAAATTGTTGCGGAGCGTAGAACGCGCCCCATACTGCCGTCCAGCCAGACTGTATGACGATCCAGAGAGATGACGGGCGTGGCATGACCTTACGCGCCCGGAAGGAAGACGCATGACTGACCAGACGCCACCCGCAGGCTTCGCGCCGCATTTCCGCAAATCGCCGGTGACCGATCCGTGGGAGCCGCTTTACTCGCGCGTGCTGGATGATCGCGTGGTGATCGGGTTTCATGTGGCCGGGGCGCACACGAATTCACGCGGAATGCTGCACGGCGGATTGATCGCTGCGCTGGCGGACAATGCGATGGGGCCGATGCTCGGTTCAAGGTTTCGTAGCGGGGCGCGCTGAGCGCGACCTCGTCCTTCGAAACGATCGCCTTCGGCGATCCCTCAGGATGAGGTCTATCAAGCGGCGTGAATGTTGAGAGAGCCTCATCCTGAGGGATTGTCGCGAAGCGGCAATCGTCTCGAAGGATGGGGCGTCCAACCTATTGCGCCCAGGGTTTATGCGGCTGTTGCAGGACCATGATCTTCTGCCAGATCTTGCGCGAGAGGTTGGTTGTCAGTTCCTCGATCTCGGTCACGGCTTCGATGATGATCGGGTCGCGCAGGTTCTGCATGTAGAGCGCGGCCAGCTTGCCCGTGAGTGACAGCATCTCCGTGCAATAGTCGAGATACCTGATCAGCTCGAACTCGGTCATGTCATGGACTTGCGACGAGGCCGTCGAGTTGTAGCCCCTCCACAGCTGCGTCGGGTCTTTCGTCAGCTGGTGCATGTCCACGACGTGCGCGATGGAGCGCAACTCGTGCAGATCGGCCAGCACGGCGCGGCGGCGCCAGCGGGATTCAAGGTTGAGCAGGAACCAACTCGCGGCGCCGGAAAGCGCAATGGTGTTCACGGTGGCGTCGACGCCCTGGAGAACGTTCGACACCTCGTCGGTAAACTCGAGGTTCATTATGCTGAGGCCGAAGGCGAAACTGAAAAGGCCGATGACGCCCAGCGCGATCGCGATGCCGACGCCGGTGCGGAGCCAGATATTTGGCTGGGCGACCCAGGCGAGCTTGCGCTTGTCTTCACGCGCGATGTCGAGGAGCTGACCGCAAAGGTGGGCGAGGCCGCGATTGGGAAAACGTTCCTGGATGCGCTGGTAGAGCTTTTCCAGCGTCGCTTCGATCCTGTCGGCGTTGAGTGAACGATAGGGCATGACGGATTAATGCCGCGCGGTTTGGCCGTGGGGAAGGGGGATTCCTACTCACCTGCCTCGTCTTCATGGTCCACCAGATGCAGCAGCCTTGCCTTGCGGTCTTCGAGTTCGGCCCAGCGGGCGAGGTCCAGAGGCGTTGGGCGAAGGAGGTCCTCGGGATGGATCATGTTAGCAGACATAGGTGCGTTCCCGCTGTTGGCGACGTGCGGCCAACCTTACCGGAATGAGGCGGCGCGGGCCGGGAGTTGCCTTGAGTTTTCCCCAAATTGTCCGATCTATGCGGCAGGCTTCGGGCCAGAGGCGACGCAGGGACAGGTATGCCAAGCGCATTCGATGCGACGAAGCGGATGATTGCGGCGATGCTGCAGGGCCGAACGACTGGCGACATTGCGAAACAGAGCAGGCCCGACACGACGACGCCACTGAAGCCGTGGATACGGCCGGCGAAGCGGCTGGCGCCGACATTCACGGCGGCGAACTGGAAGACGCTGCTGGGGCATTCGGGCGCCACGGAAGCGGACAAGGCTGAACTCTATGACGCGAAGGCGCAAGAGCAGCTGGAGCGCTATGAGCACAATGTCGAGAACTATATCGGCACGTTGCGGATACCCGTGGGCGTGATCGGGCCGCTGCGCGTGAACGGGATTTTCGCCAAGGGCGACTACTATGTGCCGCTGGCGACGAGCGAGGCGGCGCTGGTGGCGAGCTATGGGCGCGGCGCGCGCCTGATCTCTTCTGTCGGTGGCGCGACGACGGCGACGTTGGCCGAGGGCGTGCATCGCTCGCCGGGGTTTGCGTTCGGCACGACGACGGCGGCGGGGCTGTTCGTTGCGTGGGTATGCGAGAGCTTCGATCTGTTGCGGAACGCGGCGCAGGCGACGACGCGGCATGGCAAGCTGGTGGAGATCAGCCCGCATGTGGAGGGCGATCACGTCTATCTGGTGTGCAGCTACACGACGGGGGACGCAGCCGGGCAGAACATGGTGACCATCGCGACCGAGGCGGTATGCGCGGCGATCATCGCGCATTCGCCGGTGAAGCCGCTGTACTGGTTCGTGGAGGCGAACTTCTCGGGCGACAAGAAGGCGTCGCATATGTCGTTCGCGGGCGTGCGCGGGCGGAAGGTTACGGCGTCGGTCGAGTTGCCGGCGGAAGAAATCGAGAAGCAACTGCACACGACGCCAAGGCGGATGGAAGAATACTGGCGCATGTCGGCGCTGGGCGGCGTGATGTCGGGCTCGATTGGCGTGCAGGGGCATTACGCCAACGGTCTGGCGGCGCTTTATCTGGCGACGGGACAGGATGCGGCGTGCGTGGCCGAGAGCGCGGTGGGCGTGACGCGCATCGAGCAGCGCGATGGCGGCGGACTGTTCGTTTCGGTGACATTGCCGAACGTGATCGTGGGGACGGTGGGTGGCGGCACGGGGCTGCCCACGCAATCCGCAGGGCTGAACATTCTCGGGCTCAAGGGCGCGGGGAATGCGCGGGCGTTTGCGGAGGTGATCGCGGCGGTGTGCCTCGCGGGAGAGTTGTCGATCATCGGCGCGCTGTGCGCACACGAGTTCGCCAGCGCGCACAAGAATCTGGCGCGGGGCAAGGCGTGAGCGAAGCCGCCGCTGCATCGAAAGTGAAGCGCCGGTTTGGCGCGCGGCTTTGGGAATACCAGGCGGAACGCTTTCCGGTGTTCAGGCATGGCGTGCTGATCGCGGCGTTCGGAGCGTCTGCTGTGTGCCTGTCGGCATTGCTGCGCGGCGCGGCGCCTGGATGGCTGGCGCTGGTCGTGGCGGTGCTGGTGCTGTTCGGCTTGTTCTTCCAGCTGCGCGTGGCGGACGAACACAAGGACAATGAGGACGACACGAAATATCGCCCCGAGCGGCCTGTGCCGCGCGGGCTGGTGACGCTTGGCGAGTTGCGCGGCGTGGCGATTGGCGTGGGGTTCGCGCAGATTGCGCTGACCGCGTGGCTCGACTGGAAGCTGATCGGACTGTTGCTGCTGGTGTGGGCCTACATGGCGGTGATGACGAAGGAGTTCTTCGTTCCCGCCTGGCTGAAGAAACAGCCGATCGTCTATATGGTGAGTCATATGGCGATCATGCCGCTGATCGACCTGTATGCGACGGCGTGCGACTGGCTGCCTGTGGGCGTGGCGCTGCATGAGGATTTCGGGCTGACGCTGGGGGCGTTCCTGTCGCTGTCGCTGGTCAACGGGTCGGTGATCGAGATTGCGCGCAAGAGCTGGGCGCCGGCGATGGAGCGCGAGGGCGTCGAGACGTATTCGAGGCTGTGGGGTGCGGGGCGTGCTGGCGTTGTTGTAATGAGCATCGTGCTTGTGGGGCTGGCGCTGGCGGCGTTCGTCAATGTGCGGTCGGGGGCGAGCATCTGGTTTCTCGCTGTGCTGATGGCGGTGACGATGTATGCGGCGTGGACCGCGATCGACTATGCCGGCACGCCGACCGAGAAAACGGTGAGGCGGATGGAGACGGGAACGGCGCTGTTCGTGCTCGGCAACTATGTGCTGCTGGGCGTTGCGCCGCTGATCGCCTCACTGGCGCCGGCATGACGGAGATTCCGAACATCCTGTTCGGCGCGGACGCGGCTGTGCCCGAGGCCGGCGGCAAGGGCGCGGCGCTGGCCAGGCTGGCGGCGGCGTTTGATGTGCCGCCGTTCTTTGTCATTCCGGCGGATGCGTTCGATGAGAGCGGGTTGAACCCGCTTGTGGCGGAGCGCGTCCTGCAGGGCGTGATGCAGCTGGGGTCGAACATCGCGTTTGCCGTGCGGTCTTCTGGACTGGAGGAAGACGGCGCGGCCAGCGCGCATGCGGGGCAGTTCGCGACCGAGCTGAATGTGCAAGCGGAGGATGTGGCCAAGGCCGCGCATCGCGTGTGGCAGTCCGGGTTCACGGAGTCGCTGGCGGCATATCGCATCGCGCATGGTCTGTCGTGCGATCCGCAGCCGCCTGCCGTGATCGTGCAGGTGATGGTGGACGCGCGGTCGGCGGGCGTGGCGTTCTCGGCTGATCCTGTGTCAGGTGATCGCAGCGTTGTGGTGATCTCGGCGATCAAGGGGCTGGCGGACAAGCTGGTGGGCGGCGAGGAAGATGGCGACAGCTATCGCATCGCCGCGGATGGCGCGACGCTGGAAGCCGAGTTGGTGGATGCCGAGGCCGTGCTGAGCGAGACCGAGCGTGCGGAGGTCGCCGCGATGGCGCGGCGCACGGCGGAGCATTTCGGGTGTCCGCAGGATATCGAATGGGCGTTCGATGATGGCGCGCTGAAGATGCTTCAGTCGCGGCCGATTACGACGTTGGATAGTGCCGCACCCGCGGAGTCATTCTCGGCCAAGCGCGTGAGCGCGCGTGCCGGGAATCCCGGTTCTGCCGACGTGGGCATTTCGGGCAGTTCCGCATACGAGACAACCGAGATTCTCGGGATGCGCCCTTCGGGCTTACCCGAGAATGACACCGCTATTGGGGAGACCATCTGGGACAACTCCAACATCGTCGAGAGCTATCCCGGCGTGACGTCGCCGCTGACATTTTCGTTCGCGCGATATGTCTATGCGCATGTCTACCAGGCGTTTTCGCGGCTGATGGGCGTGGCCGCGAAGGATGTGGATGAGCATCGCGCGGTGTTCGAGAACATGCTCGGGCGCGTGGATGGGCGGGTCTATTACAACCTGCTGAACTGGTATCGCGCGCTGGCGCTGTTTCCGGGGTTCAAGGCGAACCGGAAATTCATGGAAGGGATGATGGGCGTGTCCGAGGCGCTGCCTCAGGAGATGGCCGACCGTATTGCGCCGCCTTCGGACAGCGGATGGGAGAAGTTCGTCGATAATCTGAAATTCGGGCGCGTGGGCCTTGGGCTGGTCTGGCACGAGATCGGGATCAAGGGGACGATTGCGAAGTTCTATACACGGCTGAACGGAGCGCTGGCGCGGCCGGATGCCGAGATCGACGCGATGGGTGCGACTGCTTTGGCGGCTGAATATCGCCTGCTGGAGCGGCAGTTGCTGGCGAAGTGGGATGCGCCGCTGGTGAACGATTTCCTCTGCATGATCGCGTTCGGGCTGGCGCAGAAGACGATGGAGAAGGCGGGCGGCGACGATGGCCGGGCCTTCCTGTCGAACATGCTGATCGGACAGGGCGACATCGTTTCGGCGGAGCCTGCGCGGATGATCCGCGAGATGGGCGGAATGGTGCGCGGGCAGCCGGAGCTGATCGCGCGGCTGGCGAGGGCGGATGGGGACGCGGTGGATGCCGCGCCGGAATTGCGGGCGGCGTTCGATCGCTACATCGCGAAGTTCGGCGATCGCTGCACGCAGGAGCTGAAGCTGGAGAGCCGGACGCTGCACGAGGACCCGGCGCAGGTCCTGATGGCGATTGCGGCGGCGGCTTCG